>JAJAZN010000317.1 GCA_026785685.1 Thermoleophilia bacterium | reverse complement strand
TATCGCAGCCCTCTCACCCGAATTTCTTCTGCGCGCTTCACGCGTTCCTGAAGGGGCCGGCCCGCCGGCCAAGTTCCCGGCGGTCTCGCGTCGGGGCGGCTGAGATGGCTGCGAGGGAAGAGCGTATCGCAGCCCTCTCACCCGTATTTCTTCTGCGCGCTTCGCGCGATCTTCCGGGTACCTGGCGCCCGGCTTTAGCCAGGCGCCGGAACGGTGCTCGGCCCGCTCCCGCTACTCGAGCGGGAGAACCGTGAGCGGCGCGTGCCGCGCGATTGCGTCGAAGTCGACGTCCTGGTGCAGAAGTGTCGCCCCGGTGCGCATCGCGACGGCCGCGATCAGGCAGTCGGGCAGCCTCCTGATCGTGACTCCCTCTCGACGGCTGGCTCGATAGAGAGCCGCGGTCGATTCAAAATCGAACGGATCCTCGAGAGGCAGGAGATGACAGCGATCGAGAAGACGCCGCAGATCGCGTGCTTGCTGCTCGTTGCGGGCCCCGGCGAGGATCTCGAGCAGGATCAAACCCATCGTCGCGAGCGGCTCCTCGTTCGTGAGCGCCGCCGTCAGCCGAAGGTCTACGGGACTCCCTGTCGCGCGCTGGTACTCGATCCAGGCCGAGCTATCGACCAGGATCACGTAGCCGAACGGATGTATCCGTCGCGCAACCGCTCCAGGTCACCATCCCACCCCGTCCCTCGCATCGCGAGCGCGTCGTCGCGGCTCATCGGCTCCAGATCGAGTCGGCGCAGAGCCAGGTCGACGACGGCGCGTTTGGTCGTGAGCCCGTAACGGTGCATCACGCGCTCGACCAAGGCGTCATCCAGATCAATGTTTGTGCGTCCCATGTGTATATGATACACAACGACGCCGGCCCGGGCAACGAGCGGCTCCTGGAGCTTCGGCTAGTCGCGAAGGAACGCGGCGATCGCACTCGATGTCTCCTCGAGCGCATCCCACAACACCGTGTGGCCGCCGGGGACGGTGACGACCTCGAGGAGATCGCCGAGCGCGGCCTGGTGGGCATCGAGGAGATCGTCGTAGCGGACGTACGAGTCCTCCGCGAGCACGAGAAGGGTCGGGATGCGCACGTCTTCGAAGGGCGGAGGCACGCTGCTCATCTCACCGTACGACGCCACCACGGCAGCCTGGCTGTATCTGTACCGCCAGCGGCCGTCGTGGTCGGCGACGAGGAAGCCGTCCAGATCCTCCACCACGCTCACTTTCGGGGTGCGCTGCAGCCCGCTCTCCTCGAAACGGCGCTCGACGCCCTCGTCGAACGACGCGTACGACCGGTCTTCGCGGGCGAGCTCGGCGACGTGCAGGGCGATCCCCGCGTCGAGCAGGATCGCCGGATCGAGAAGGACGAGCCGGTCGACGAGCGCTGGCCGACGTGCTGCGAGCTCGAGCGCGAGGCGACCACCGTACGAGTGGCCGATCCATGCGGCTGGCGCCACTCCGAGCGTCGCGACGAGCGTGTCGAGATGTTCCGTGATGCTCCAGGGCGGCTCGTACGGCGATCCACCGTGGCCGATCAGGTCGGGCGCGAGGACGTGGAAGTCCTCGAGCCAACCCTCCGCGAGCCGGTGCCAGCCTGCTCCCCTTCCCGTGACGCCGTGCAAGCACACGACACGCGGCGCGCCCTCGTCACCCCACGTCTCGACGTGGAGCGTCCTCGTCAAGTCTCCAGCGCTTCCAGTGACTCGGGCACCATCTCGGTGCGGCGGCCATCCTTTATGAGCGACCAGATCACGAGCCCGTTCTTGTCGATGAGGAACGTTCCGCGTCGTGGAGCTCCGGTCTCCTCATCGAAGACGTCGTACGCCTTCGCCGCCGCCCCGTGCTGCCAGAAGTCAGAACCGAAGGTGTACGTGGCACCAAGCTCCTCCCTCCACGCCTGGCGTGCGGCCGAAGTGTCGCACGAGACGAAGACAACGTCGGTCTCGGCGTTGTCGAAGGACTCGAGATTGGCCTGAAGATCAAGTGCCTCCTCGCGGCAGACCGGTGTAAAGGCGAATGGGTGGAAGACGAGGAGCACGTTGCGCTTTCCGCGGAACGTCTGCAGGCTGACGCGGGGCTTGCCGTACGCGTCCTCGAGGTCGAACTCCGGCGCGCGATCACCCGTTCCGACTGCCATCACCCGTCTCCTCTCCGTTGCCCGAGAGCACATAGTACGTCCGGCCTTCGAGTCCGCCGGGGAGGTACGTGGATGTGGCTCGCGTGGAGTCGTCGTGGGGAGAGACGTATCCCTCTCCGTGGCCCCGCGTTCGAGCGCCGGCATAGTGCGCGTCACCGAGCGCAGGCGGTGGCGGTTGAATTCCGCGCTCACGAACCTCTGTGCGCGCCTCCCAGATCGCCTTTGCGGAGGCGTTCGACTTGGGCGCGTTCGCCAGGTAGATCGCGGCTTGCGAGAGGTTCAGCTGCGCCTCCGGTAGGCCGACGTGCTCGAGTGCCTGCGCTGCGGCAACGGCAACGAGGAGCGCTCTGGGATCGGCGTTGCCGATGTCGTCGGAGGCCAGGATCACCATGCGACGCGCGATGAAGCGGGCGTCTTCACCGCCCTCGAGCATCGCTGCGAGGTAGTAGACAGCTGCGTTGGGGTCACTTCCGCGCATCGACTTGATGAAGGCGGAGACGATGTCGTAGTGCTGGTCGCCGGCGCGGTCGTAGCGGAGCGGCCGTTTGCGGGCAGCATCGGCGACGTGACGTGCCTCGAGCGGTGCACCCTCGGCCGATGCCGTCTGCCAGGAGAGCTCGAGGGTGCCGAGCGCGCTCCGCGCGTCGCCGCCGGCCTTGCGCACGATCGCCTCGACGACGTCGTCGAGCACGTCGATTCCGAGCTCCGCGGCCCCGCGTCCGACGACGCTCGCGACCTCCTCGTCGGAGAGCGGCTCCAGCTCGATGACGGCGCAACGCGAGAGCAGAGCGGCATTGACCTCGAAATAGGGGTTCTCCGTTGTCGCGCCGATCAGCGTCAGCAGGCCGCTCTCCACGCCCGGCAGGAGCGCGTCCTGCTGTCCCTTGTTGAAGCGGTGAATCTCGTCGAGAAAGAGGATCGTGCGGATGCCGTTCGCCCCGAGGCGGTCGCGGGCTCGCTGGAGGACGCCGCGCACGTCGTCGACGCGGGCCGAGACTGCGGAGAGCTCCTCGAACTCCGCTCCAGTCGTCTCGGCGACGATCCGTGCGAGCGTCGTCTTGCCGACCCCGGGAGGCCCGTAGAGGATCATCGACGGTGGCCTGTCCCCCTCGATCGCGAGACGAAGGGCAGATCCCTCGGCGAGCACGTGTCGCTGACCAACGAGCTCGTCGAGCGACCGGGGACGGATCCGCTGGGGTAGCGGTGCGGTCTGACTCTGGCGGGCCGACGCGGCGTCGGAGAACAGGTCGGTCATTGGGTGTGAGTCTAGGGCGCGGATCGAGGCAGCTGCTGCTCGGCCCGGCGCCGGTAACCGATCGGGGACAAACGTTCTATGCTCTGTGTCATGTCACAGGAAACGTGGGAGCCACCGCTGAGTCAGCCCGTCCTTCCGGGCGAGGCGCGGACCGACTACGAGCGGTACCTCAATAGCGAGGAGCTGTTGTCTCTGCAGAAAGGCCCCGAGGAGTGGGTGCACCGAGACGAGCTGCTCTTCCAGGTCGTCCATCAATCATCGGAGCTGTGGCTCAAGCTGGCCTGGAACGACACCGGTGCCGCGGCAGAACTGGTCGGCGGGGACGATCTCGGTGGGGCCCTACGTCTTCTCCGTCGCGCCAGCATGTGCATGCGCTTCATCACGGGCCAGCTCGACATGCTGGAGCAGATGTCTCCCTGGGAGTACCAGGAGATCCGCAAGGTACTCGGTCATGGCTCCGGGTTCGACTCGCCCGGCGTGAAGGCACTGCGGCCCGCGATGGCGAGGCTCGGCGAGGCGTTCCACGCCGCGCGCGAGCGTTCAGGACTCTCGCTCCTCGACGTGTACGTCCACGGCCGCGACAACGAGCAGCTGTACCAGCTCGCCGAGGCGATGATGGAGCTCGACGAGTGGATGCAAACCTGGCGGATCAGGCACTATCGCGTCGTTGCCAGGGTGATCGGCGAGCACGTTATCGGAACCCAGGGAACGCCGGTGGAGATCCTCGGACGGCTCATCCATCGCGTCGAGTACCAGGAGCTCTGGGACGTCCGCAACGAGTTGACGGCGAAGTCGCAGGCAGAAGGGTGAGTCTCCGCGACGAGGCGACGGTGCTTTTGCAGAACCTCCTGCGGTTGAACACGGTCAATCCGCCGGGGAACGAGACGATCGCCGCGGAGCTGCTGCGCGACTATCTCGCAGCGAGCAACATTCCGTGTGAGCTCGTCGGTCGTACTCCTGATCGCCTCAACCTCGTCGCTCGCCTGCAGGGCGGTGATGGCCCGACCCTGGCGTTCCTCGCACACACCGACACGGTGCGCGCGGATCCCGAGGAATGGACGCGGGATCCCTGGTCGGGCGACCTCGTCGACGGCCAGATCTGGGGTCGCGGCGCGCTCGACATGAAGGATCAGGTCGCAGCGAGCGCGGTTGCATTCGCCTCGCTCTGGCGTGAGGGGTTCAAGCCTGCCGGTGACGTTCTCCTCGTCCTCACCGCCGACGAGGAGGTCAACGAGGACTTCGGCCTCTCCTGGCTTGTGAAGGAGCATCCTGAGCTCGTTCGCGCCGATTTCGCGCTCAACGAGGGTGGCGGGGAACGGTGCGTCTTCGGCGGTGACGTCTTCTACCTCTGCGCGACGGGCGAGAAGATGAGCGCCCCGTTCCGTGTGCGCGTCCACGGCCGCAGCGGCCATGCGTCGGTCCCGTCGATCGCCGACAGCGCGCTCGTCAAGGCCGCACCGATCATCGAGGCGCTCGGCGGTTACGACCCGCCGCAGGCGATCATCCCCGAGGTCGCCCGATTCCTCGAGCTCGTCCTCGGAGAGCGCCCGCCGCTCGAAGAGACGCTCGAGCGCGCCCGCCTCCTGCACCCTCTCGCTGCCGAGCTCGTAGAGCCGCTGCTCTCCTTCACACTCGCCCCGACGATGATCGAGGCGTCAAAGCAGATCAACGTGATCCCGGCGGAGTGCCTCGTCACCGTGGACTGCCGTTTGCTTCCCGGCATGACTCCCGCCGACGTCGATCCTCTCATCCGGACGGCGATCGGCCCGGGCGACTACGCCCTCGAGTGGCTCCAGAGCGACGGCGGCACTCGCTCACCGATGGAGACGCCGCTCTGGTCTGCGCTCGAGACCTGGGTGGCCGAGCAGGATCCCGGGGCCAGGCTGGCTCCGATTGTGTGCGCCGGATTCACCGATTCCCACTGGATGCGCGAGGCGTTTGGTACCGTTGCCTACGGATTCTTTCCGCAGAGGACGATGGATCCTGAGCTTGCTGCCAGGCTCGTCCACTCGGCGGACGAGCGTATCCCTGTCGATGATCTCGAGCTCGGCGTCCACGCATTGCGTGCCGCGGCGCTCTCACTGGAGGGTTGATGGAAGATCTCGTGCGCGTCACCATTGTTCCGAACGAGGTCTCGGCCGACCTCGTGTGCAGCTTCCTGCGGGCGGAGGGGATCAAGTGCGCCCACCGGGTCACGAACGTCGCGGCGGGCTCGTTGGACGGCGTTCCGGGCATGGGCGGCGCGCGGGAGATCGTCGTCGCCGCGGCTGATGTCGATGCGGCCCGGGCTGTTCTGGCGGCTGCCGAAGCGGGCGACTTCGAGGACGAGGACGCCCTGCAGGCTTGACCGGCGTGCTGTTCTCCGGTTAGGAAGCCGGCTTCTCGTGGTGGCCGCCGAACTGGCGACGCATGGCTGAGAGGACCTTGTTGGCAAAGAGGCCCTCGTCGCGGGACGAGAATCGTGAGTACAGGGCTGCGGTCAGCACGTCGGCCGGTACGCCCTCCTCGATCGCGGCAATCGCCGTCCAGCGGCCCTCACCCGAGTCGGAGACACGGCCCGCGAAACCGTCGAGATCCGGCGACTCGTGGAGCGCGGCAGCCGTGAGATCGAGAACCCACGACTCGACGACGCTTCCCCGCCGCCAGACCTCGGTGATCGCGGGGACGTCGAGGTCGTACGCGTAGAACTCGGGATGGTCGAGCGGGGCGGTCTCCGCGTCCTTGTCCCGTGGCCGAAGCCCTGCATCGGCGCCGTGCAGGATGTTGAGCCCTTCGGCTAGGGCGGCCATCATCCCGTATTCGATCCCGTTGTGCACCATCTTCACGAAGTGGCCCGCGCCCGATGGCCCACAGTGGAGGTATCCACGCTCCTCGGAATCGGGCTCCCCTGCGCGGCCGGGCGTTCGCCCCGCGGCGTCGATGCCGGGCGCGAGCGTCGCGAAAATCGGTTCGACCTCGGCGAACGCGTCATCGGGGCCGCCGACCATGAGGCAGAAGCCACGGTCGAGGCCGAAGACGCCGCCGCTCGTGCCGCAGTCCAGATAGCGAATCCCCTTCCCTGCCAGTTCGCCCGCGCGCCGGATGTCGTCTCGGTAGTAGGAGTTGCCGCCGTCGATGATCGTGTCGCCGGGTTCGAGGCGCGAGGCGAGCGCCTCGACCGTCGACTCGGTGATCTCGCCGGCAGGAACCATGACCCAGGTCCGGCGTGGCACGTCGAGCTTTGCAACGAAGTCGTCGAGCGAGTCGGCGCCGACGGCACCCTCCCCGACGAGCGTCGCGACGGCATCGGGGCTCACGTCGTAGACGACGCAGGTGTGACCGTCGCGCATGAGCCGACGGACGATGTTCGCACCCATTCGACCAAGACCGACCATCCCGAGCTGCATGCGTGAAGCCTATACGCTCGTTGTCGTGGGCATAGTCGTCCTGATGAGCATGGCGCGTGGAGTCCGCTGGATCGCTGCTCCGGGCGCGGAGCCGAACAGATGATGGCGTCGCTCGAGATTCACGAGGCCGCCGGTGCCCTCGACGAGCTCGAACGCTGGCTTCGGGCGCAGGGATTCTTCGCTCCAGGCGGCGAGCACCTTGCC
>JAJAZN010000316.1 GCA_026785685.1 Thermoleophilia bacterium | reverse complement strand
TTTCGAGTCCGCGATGGAAGAGCGTATCGGGGACTCGAAAACTTCTTCCTTGTTTGCAGATCTGAGGCTTCGCCTCTCGATCGCGAAAATCCCTGAAGGGAAAACCCCTCTGGCCGGCATCGTTCTCGACGTACCACCGGGTTATGTCGCGACGTCAGACCGGGTTGTCGACCTCGAGGTAGCGCCACTCGATCGAGAACGTCTCCGCGAGGTGGGCGGCGAGTGCCTGGACACCGAATCGCTCCGTCGCGTGGTGGCCCGCCGCTATGAGGTGGATGCCGAGCTCGCGGGCAGTCGCGAGATTCGGCTCCTCCGGTTCGCCGGTCAGGAGCGCATCGAAGCCTTCGTGGGCCGCGCGGATCAGGTCGTAGCCGGCTGCACCGGTCGAGATCGCGAGGCGGTTGATCCGGTTCGGGCCGTGCGCGAACACGAGCGAGTCACGCTCGGTGGCCGCCGCGACGCGCCCAGCCAACTCCGAGACGGTAACGCCCGGAACGGTGGTGGCGAGGCCCACGCCCCCGAATGGCCCGTCGGGCGTCGCCCCGATACGCGCGGCGAGCTGCGAGGAGTTTCCGAGCGTCGTATGGGCGTCGAGCGCGAGGTGGTACGCGAGCAGTGACGCGTTCGCGTCGAAGAGCGCTTCGAGGCGACCGCGCTGGCGCGCGTCGATGACGAGCGGCTCGTTGCGCCAGAAGAGCCCGTGGTGGACGAGGACCATGTCCGCGCCCTCGGCGGCTGCGCGCTCGAAGAGCTCCCGCGAGCTCGAGACGCCGCACACGAGCAGGGTGACGTCGTCGCTCCCGACCACCTGCAGCCCCGGCGGGGCGAACTCGGGCCAACGTTCGACCTCGAGCAGCGCATTGGCGTACGCAACGATGTCGTCTCTACCGGCCATCCGCACAGTCTAGAAGGCGCGAACCATCCCACTCCGACGTGCCCGAGCGGGTATCCTGTGGGCGCTCGGGGTGTGGCGCAGCCTGGTAGCGCGCTCCGTTCGGGTCGGAGAGGTCCCCAGTTCGAATCTGGGCACCCCGATAAAAGCGCGGGGGAACCCATGGTTCCCCCGCGAGCCTCCTCCTCTGCCGCGTGCCACGGATCGAGCCTTGCTGGCCTCCCGCCGGGGCAAGCCCGGCTCCGGCCGACCGCGGCTGCGTGCTCACAGCGTCAACCCGCCGTATGCTCGCTTGATGCTTCGTGCCGTCATCTTCGATGTGGACTTCACGCTGGCGCGTCCCGGGCCCGAACTGGGCCTGATGCCTATCGACGTGTCGGGCTTGCGCACGGGCTCGATCTCGACCCCGGACGGTACGAGGAGGCCCGCCTCGCGGCAATGGAGGATCTTCGCTCCCACCCCGAGTTCGTCCATGACGAGGAATTGTGGGTGATCTTCACCGAGGACATCGTCCGTGGGATGGGAGGCGACGCGGCCGGTGCCCGCGCCTGCGCCGCCGACATGGTGCGGCGCTGGGAGATCCATGAGTACTTCCATCTCTACGATGACACGCTCCCCGTGCTCGCCTCCCTCCGCGAGCACCGGCTCTCGATCGGTCTGATCTCTAACGGACAGCGCGACCTCGAGGAGTTCGCGACGCATCATCAACTGCACGTCGACTGTGCTGTTGGGTCGAAGGCGCACGGGAGGACAAAGCCGCACGCGTCGATCTTCGAGCGTGCGCTCTCGGCGCTCGACGTAACCGTGACCGAGGCAGTGATGGTGGGCGACTCCGTCAAGGACGACATCGAGGGTGCACGGGCGCTCGGGATGCGCGCGATCCTCGTCGACCGCGACGATCTCGCTCCCGGGGAGCCCGACCGGATCACCGATCTCTTCCAGCTGCCCGTTGCGCTCGGATTGGCCGCTGTCTGACGAGCGAGGCCGCACGGCATCTGCAATGCGCCGTATTCTCCCTCCACCTTGACGGACGGTTCAACGGCACAGGAGCGCCCTACGCGCGATCGGCAGGCGGCGAGCGAGGAAAAGCGCCGGCTCATCCTCGACGCTGCCGTCCGGGTCTTCGCCCGCAGCGGCTACCACACGTCACGAGTGAGTGACATAGCCGAGGAGGCAGGGATCGCGCACGGCCTGCTCTATCACTACTTCTCCTCGAAGGAAGAGGTACTGGCGACGGTCTTTCGGGAGAACTGGGGCGAGCTGCTCGGCCGGCTTGCTCATGTCGAGAGCTCCAACGAGCCGGCCGACGAGCAGCTTCGAGGCATGGCCAAGATTCTGCTCCGCTCCTGGCGCAACGATCCCGACCTCGTACGCGTGATGGTGCGGGAGGTGGCGCGGAGCTCTCACCTCAACGATCAGATCGAGGAGATCGGCGCCGCATTCTCGACGATCCAACGCGTCGTCGAGCGCGGGCAGGCCGAAGGCGTCTTCCGACCCGATCTCGACCCGAGGCTTGCAAGCTGGATCTTCTACGGTGGCCTCGAGGAAATCCTTACGGGCTGGGTGCTCGGCCAGCTCCCCGATGGTGACGAGGAGGTTGCCCGTGCAGAGCGGACAATCATCGACGTTGTCTGCGGCGGTCTCACCGTCCGCGGCGGCAGCGGCTCCTGAGGGGCCGTCGAGTGTCGGTACGGTCATCAAGCTCGGCGTCGGAGCGTTCGGCCTCGCCTGGTCGCTGACGACGACCGCTGCCTACCTGCCACCTGTCCTCGGGCAGTACACGGGCTCGACCTCGCTGATTGGGGCGGTGCTCGCCGCCGAAGGGCTGTTCGCGCTCACGTTGCCGCTCGTGATCGGCCCCTGGAGCGACACCTTCCACACGCCGCTCGGTCGCCGGCGCCCGTTCATGCTCGTCGCGGTCGGGCCGATCGGCTTCTGCCTCGCGCTGATGGCCTTCATGCCGAGCCTGTGGACGACTGCGCTTCTCGTGTTCGCCTTCTTCTTTGCGTACTACGTCTACGAGCCGCCGTACCGGGGTCTCTACCCGGATCTGCTGCCGGAGGGCGTCTACGGGCGCGCGCAGGGCGTCCAGCACCTCTTTCGCGGCATCGCTCTCGGTGGGGGGCTGATCCTCGGTGGAGTGCTCTTCCATCTCTGGCAGCCCGCGCCGTTCCTCTTCGCGGCCGGGATCGTCTCGGCCGCCTGTCTCGTGCCCGTCCTCTTTCTCCGCGAAGACGGCGGGCACGGCCGCGTCTTCGAAGGGGTGCGGGTGTACGTGCGGCACTCCTGGCGTGTGCTTCGTCGCAACCCCGACATCGGCCGTTTCCTTCTCGCGAACGCGGCGTGGGAAGGCACGTTCGCCGGTGCGCGGACGTTCGTCGTCCTCTACATCACTGTCGGGCTCGACGAATCTCTTGCGACGTCGACGTTCGCGCTTGCGGCCGTCGCGGGCGGATACGTGGTCGCGGCGCTCGTGTCCGGTTGGGTGGGCGACCGCTTCGGGCTGGCGCGGGTGATCACCTGGTGTTCCGTCGTCTACGGGCTCGGGTTGCTCGGCGGTGGGTTGGCAACGCAGTGGCACGCGTGGTACCTGGCGCTGATTTTCGTCGTTGCGATCTTCGCCGGAGCGGTGATGACGCTCGCCTGGGGACTGCTCTTCAAGCTCATGCCGCCAGATGATCGCGGCGCGATCTCGGGGCTTGCGACGACGACCAAGGGGATCGGTCTCATCTTCGGCACACTCCTCGCCGGGATCCTGATCGACGTGCTGGCACCGTCGCTTCCGGAGACCCAGGGTTATCAGGTGCTATGGCCCGTGCTCGCGATCCCGATCCTGCTCGCGATCCCACTCGCCTTCTCGTTGATCAAGGCCGAGGAACTCACAGGTGGATCCAGGCTAAAGGGACGGCACGTTCCGGGGTGAGGCATCCGCCTCGCCCCGAAACGACGCCCGCAGGCGTTCGAGTGCTCGCGCGCGATGCTCGTCCTGAAGCACGACGACCCGTTCGGGGTCTCCTGCTCTGACCGCGGCGATGATCGCACGGTGCGCCTCGTCGGCCGCCGCTGCCTCGCCGGGAAGCGCGTAGTAGAGCGCGCGATAGGCCTCCGTGGAGTCCCAGAGAAGGTCGATGAGGCGCGTCGCGGGCCGGCTGTCCGCGAGAGCGTGGAGTCGGTCGTGGAAGCGCCGGTTAGCCGCGAGCTGTCCTGCCACGTCGCCGCTCGCTGCCGTCGACCGGCAGCCGTCGGCTGCCGCCTCGAGTGATGCCACGTCCGCAGTGGTCGCACGGGGCACGCCGCGCCGGAGGGCATCGGTCTCGAGCAGCTTGCGCAGCCGGTAGACCTCCTCCAGCTCTCCGAGATCGAGCTCTGTCACCGCGTAGCCGCGTCTCGGGCGGTACGTCACGAGGCCCTCGCCGGCAAGCGCCCGCAACGCCTCCCGGAGGGGGATCAGGCTGACCCGCGCGCGCGCGGCCCAGGTCTCCTGATTCACGCGCTGTCCGGGCCGCAACGCGCCTTCGAGGATCGCGCTCCGCAACGTCGAGGCGGCGCGATCCGGTGCGGTGGGTGACGCTGCCGGACTCGCGGCGACCGACATATGCCCTACCGGAACGCCGGTGTGCCCGTGAGCGCGCCGCCGACGACGAGCGTGTGCACCTCGTGCGTTCCCTCGTAGGTGAGCACCGACTCGAGGTTGTTCATGTGGCGAATCACCGGGTACTCGAGGGTGATCCCGTTGCCGCCGAGGATCGTTCGGGCGCTACGACAGACCTCGAGAGCGCCGCGCACGTTGCCCATCTTGCCGAGGCTGACGTGCTCGGAGCGAAGCGTGCCGGCGTCCTTCATGCGTCCGATGTGGAGCGCCGTCAGGGTGGCACGATTGATCTCGAGCGCCATCTCCGCGAGCTTCTGCTGGGTCAGCTGGTACGCCGAGATCGGCTTGTCGAAGACGATCCGCTCCTTCGAGTAGGCGAGGGCCTCCTCGAAGCACGCGCGTGCTGCACCGACCGCACCGAACACGATCCCGAACCGCGCCTCGTTGAGGCACGACAATGGCCCCATGAGGGTCGAGGCGCCGGGCAGCATGCTGTCGGCCGGGACGCGTACGTCTTCGAGGACGAGCTCCGATGTCACGGACGCCCGCAGCGAGAGCTTCTTGTGGATCTCGGGAGCCGTGAATCCGGGGGTTCCCTTCTCGACGATGAAGCCGCGGATCTCGTCGTCCTCGGTGCGCGCCCAGACGATCGCGATGTCCGCGATCGAGCCGTTCGTGATCCACATTTTCGTGCCGGTGAGAATCCAGTCCGTGCCGTCGCGGCGTGCGTGGGTACGCATCGTTCCGGGGTCGGAGCCGGCATCGGGCTCGGTGAGACCGAAGCAGCCGATCACTTCTCCTTCGTGCATCTCGGGCAGCCAGCGCTCCTTCTGCTCCTCCGTGCCCCACTTCCAGATCGCGAACATCGCGAGCGAACCCTGCACGGAGACCGCGCTGCGGATCCCGGAATCGCCTGCCTCGAGCTCGAGGCAGGTCAGGCCGTACGCAACCGCGCTCGCGCCCGGAAGGCCGTAGCCGTCGAGGTGCATGCCGAAGAGCCCGAGCTTCGCGAGCTCGGAGACGACCTCGCGAGGAAGGATGCCCTGCTCGAACCAGTCGCCGACGTAGGGCACGACCTGCTCGCGAACGAACTGCCGCACGGTGTCGCGGATCGCCTTCTCCTCGTCGTCGAGGAGTGCGTCGATGGCAAGGAAGTCATGGGGGTCGAGCGCAGGGAGAGCGGCTGTCGTGGTCACGGGTCTGAGCCTCCGGGTCGTGAAAGTTGAGATGCAGGGAATATATAGAAAAATACCGTAGGGGATGGGCGGATGGCCATCCCGCCCGTCATCCCAACCGTCTACCCGGCTGTTGCAGTCCAGCGATCGCCCCGACGCTGCGCGGCGATCGGGATCC
>JAJAZN010000315.1 GCA_026785685.1 Thermoleophilia bacterium | reverse complement strand
GCGGCGACGTCAGCGCGCGTCTCGCCGATCGTGACCGCCGGTATTCCGGCGACGGCGACGTTGGCGCCGGGGCCAGCTTCGGCGGCCTCGACACGATCGAGCGCCTCCGTGACGTAGAGCTCGGTGACCTTCGCGCGTTCGACGGTGCCGTCGGCGCGGCACCAGGCGACCTGCTGGCCTCTGCTGATCGTGCCGTTTCGCACACGACAGATCGCGAGGCGACCGACGTACGCGGAGGCATCAAGGTTCGTGACGAGCGCCTGCAGCGGGTGGCCCTCCTCGTACGTAGGCGCCGGAATCGTCTCGAGCAGGAGGTCGAGCAACGGGCGAAGATCGTCGGCGAGCTCATCAACCTTCAGCCCCGCCTTCCCGGCCTTTGCGTTGCAGTAGACGATCGGGAACTCGATCTGACTCTCGTCAGCGTCGAGGTCGAGGAAGAGCTCGTAGACCTCGTTCACGACCTCCTCGACCCGCGCGTCGGGTCGATCGACCTTGTTGACGACGAGGATCACGCGCAGGTGCGCCTCGAGCGCCTTGCGGAGGACGAATCGCGTCTGCGGCAGCGGCCCCTCGCTCGCGTCGACGAGGAGCAACACGCCGTCGACCATGCGCAGACCCCGCTCGACCTCGCCGCCGAAATCCGCGTGGCCCGGCGTGTCGATGATGTTGATCTTCGTCTCGCCGTACCGGACCGCCGTGTTCTTCGCGAGGATAGTGATTCCCTTCTCGCGCTCGAGATCCATCGAATCCATGACGCGCTCTGCGATGTCCTGATTGGCCCGGAACGTCCCCGACTGCCACAACATCGCGTCGACGAGGGTCGTCTTCCCGTGGTCGACGTGCGCCACAATGGCGACGTTTCGGATGTCGTCGCGCGCAGACACGGAGAGTACGGTAGCCGCGACGGCTCCGACGGCCGCTCGTGGCATGCTTTACACAGGGCTTACGCCCACCCCATGACAGGCTTACCGTGACCGACGACGATGCTCACATGACACTCCGCTTTCTCCGCCTCCTCACCGCCGTCGCCGCAGTTCTCGCGCTCGTGATTCCTGCTGCCGCATTGTCGGCGCCGTCGGACCTGACGAATGATCAGGGCATCGTCCAGTCGGTCGGCCCGAACCAGATCGAGTTGCGCGCCCTCGACGGGAGCGTCGCCTCGTTCGCCGTCTCGGACGCGACGCGAGTGAGGGTCAACGGCCAGCCAGGCCAGCTCACAGACATCCGGCCCGGGTACGTCGCAACAGTGACGCACAACGGCAACCGGCCTGCGGTGCTGATCCGGGCCTTCGGGAGGCCAGCGCTGATCACGAGCCGTGGCATCGTCTCGTCGCTGACGCGGACGTCGATCACGATCGGAAGCGACACCGGTCCGGTCTCGATCCCGCTCGATCGTGAGACCGTGTTCAGGTTTCGAGGTGGCCCCGGTTTTCGCTGGCAGGCGCGGCCTGGAGCACTCGTCGTCGTGAAGTTCCGTGACGGCGGCCCGGCGAGGTCCGTCAACGTGGTCAAGCGCGCGAGGGCGTGACCGTCGGAGCAACGAGGAGCGGAACGATCCTGCTCGTCGAGGACGAGGAGGACATCGCGACGCTCGTCCGCACGTACCTCGAGCGCGAGGGATTCGGCGTGATGTGGGTCGCGCGGGGCGCGGACGCGCTCCTCGCACTCGAGCAGAACGAGTTCCGCCTCGCGATCCTCGACCTCCAGCTCCCCGACGCGGACGGGCTCGACGTCTGCCGTGCCATCCGCGACAGCTCGTCGCTCCCGGTCGTCATCGTCACCGCGCGCGACGAGGAAATCGACAGGATCGTGGGGCTCGAGCTCGGAGCCGCCGCCTACGTGACGAAGCCGTTTTCGCCACGCGAGCTCGTCGCGCGCGTGCGCGCAGTTCTTCGCCGTGCCGAACCCGAGGAGACGCAGGACGCGGTTATCGCGGGCGATATCGCCCTCGAGCACGACGGTCGAACCGTCTCTGTAGCCGGCCGGCAGATCGAGCTCACCGGTCGAGAGTTCGACCTGCTGGCCTACTTCCTCGCACACCTCGGGACCGTGATGTCCCGCGAGCGGCTGCTCGAACGCGTCTGGGGTCTCTCGTTTCCCGGAGGCACGCGCACCGTCGACGTCCACGTTGCGCAGTTGCGCCGCAAGCTCGATCGACCCGACCTGATCCGCACCGTGCGCGGCTCCGGCTACAAGGCCGCGGCTTGAGGCGCATCCACGGGCCGCGAACGCTCCGAACGCGGCTCTTCGTCGGCATCGCCGCCACCGTCGCCGTCTCCACCATCGTGATGCTCGCCGTGGGCTCGGCGCTCACCCGACGATCGCTCGACGACGACGCACGCCGTGCGCTCATCCGCCAGGTCGACCTGATCGCCGCACAACACGTCTCGAGCCCACTGCCCCGGCGCGACAGCGAGATTGGGCGCTTCCTCGCGACCGAGGAGGAGCGCCTCGCGATCCTCACGCCCGAGCAGGCGGAGCTCCTCCTTCCAGGCTCTGCAGCGGATCGCCTCCGCCAGAGCGGTCGCGCCGACGGCACCGTCTCCGTGCGCGGAGAACCGTTTCTCTACGCGGCGCGACTCGGAGGCGGTGACGCGATCGTCCTGCTCCGGTCGGCACGCAACCAGTCGGACGACTGGACGCCGTTCCTCGTCGGCCTCGCGCTCGCGGCTCTGCTCGGGCTCGCGCTCGCGGCCGGCGTCGCGTTCCTCCTCGCGCGCGCGATTGCACGCCCCGTGACCCGCGTCGCCGAGGCCAGCAAGCGGCTCGCCGAGGGATCGGCGCCCGACCCGCTGCCCGTCGAGGGCTCGACCGAGCTCCGGCAGTTGTCTACCTCGTTCAACGAGCTCTCCGAGGAGTTGCGGCGCGCCCAGGACGCGGAACGGGCCTTCCTCCTCTCGATCAGTCACGAGCTGAAGACGCCGTTGACGGCGATCCGCGGTCACGCCGAGGGCCTCAGCGATGGCGTCGTCACACCGGAGCGCGCCGGCGAGGTGATCGAGCGCGAGACACATCGACTTGAACGCCTGATCCTCGACCTTCTCGACCTTGCCCGACTTCGCCGCCGCTCGTTCGACGTCGTCCTCGCCCCGGTCGATCTCGGCGCAATCGCCGAGGACGCACTCGCACGCCATGCCCCGCAGGCCGAGCAGTACGGCGTCGATCTCCAGGCCCGGATCGAGCCGGACGCCTCGGCGATCGCCGACGCTGGACGGACACTGCAGGCGCTCTCGAATCTGATCGAGAACGCGATCCGCTCGACTCCGAGAGGAGGGGCGGTGGTGATCGACGCCGCGCCCGGGAGGCTCGCGGTAATCGACAACGGCCCCGGGTTGGCCTCCGACGATCTCGGGCGCGCGTTCGAGCGCTTCTATCTCTGGGATCGGTACGGCGCCGATCGACCCGTGGGCACAGGGCTCGGCCTCGCCATCGTCGCCGAGCTAGCCGACGCAATGGGTGGAGCGGTCACCGTTGCAAGCACTCCGGGTGTCGGCTCGACGTTCACACTTGTCCTAGCCCCGGCGTCGATTGAGGATCGCACGGCTTACGCACGGCTTACGTAACGCTGAAAAGCGGCGAACACCAGGGTCCTAGTGTCCTAGGTGTAACCACACCCCACTAGGAGGACAGTGAACATGAAGCGCTCATCCATCGTCGTTGCCCTGGCCGCCGTACTGGCGACCCTCGTCGCGACAACCGCCGCATTCGCCGGCGCCCCCAAGGACAACATGCTGTACCGCTACGTCGGCCAACTCCAGAGCAAGACCACTTCGTCGGTCACGGTCACGGTGCAGAACGGCAACCATGCCGCTCTGAAGTCGTTGATCGGCCAGCCGCAGGTGCAGACGTTCGCGACGAACGACAAGACAGTGTTCCTGAAGTGGACGAACGGGATTCCCACGGTCGTGGGCATCGGCGACCTCGCGCCGAACGACTACGTCACCGTCAACGTCCGTGCCGATCGCGACGCCACGATCGAAGCGATCAAGACGAAGCCGGCAGCGACCGTCGCTGACCGCGGCCCGACATGGGAGAAGCCCACGAAGCCGCTCTACCTCTTCCGCGGCACCTTCGTGTCGGCATCCGACGGGAAGATCACGATCACGGTCAAGGGTGGCAACCGGCCGGCTCTCAGGCTCCTGATCGGGCAGCCGGGTGATCAGACGTTCACGACAGGCCCGGAGACGGTGTTCCTGCACTGGGCGAAGCGCATCCCGACCGTCATCGACGCATCGAAGCTCAAGGTCGGCGACCGGATTGTCGTCCGGATCCGTGCCGACCGCGGCTCCACGCTCACGCAGGTTCAGCTGACACCCGCCAAGCGTGTCGCCGACCGCGAGCCGAGGGCAAGCGAGACCAACCAGAACAACCAGTCGTAACAAGGGGGCAGGGAAATCGGGGGCTTCTGGCTTCGGCCGGGAGCCCCCTTTTTCGCGGGCGCGATTAGAATCGCCCCGTGCACGGCCACACCGACGAGACCGAACGGCTCGCCGAACAGATCCTCGCGTACGCCGAGGATCGCTTCCGGCTCGAGGGTGCCAGCGCCGTCTACGCCGAGAATCAGGCGCTCCGCTGGATCTCCGACCTGGCGGGCTTTCCGGCCCGAGCGGGCGGAGCGTTCGTCCAGGGTGGCACCACCGGCAACCTCTCAGCGCTTGTCGCGGCACGCCACACGGCTGCGGCGAACAGGGGCGGCGAGCGGCCTGCGCGGTGGAAGGTAGCCGCAACCTCGCAGGCGCACTCGTCAGGGAAGAGGGCCGCACGCGGGATGGACGTGGATGTGCTCGAGATCGAGCCCGACGCCGAAGGGCGACTGCGTGGCGGCGCGCTCCGGGAGGCTCTCTAGCGCGACGCGGACGGTGTATTTGCGTCGTCGCGACCTCCGGGTCGACGAACTTCGGCACCGTCGATCGCCTCGACGAGGTGGCGACGGTTTGTCACGAGCACGGGCTCTG
Source organism: Thermoleophilia bacterium (assembly GCA_026785685.1). Lineage (GTDB taxonomy): Bacteria > Actinomycetota > Thermoleophilia > Gaiellales > Gaiellaceae > Gaiella. The sequence continues at coordinate 9,783 of JAJAZN010000315.1, read as the reverse complement.
GTTCCACGTCGACGGTGCCTATGGAGGCGCCGTGCTCGCCGCGCCGAGCGTCCGCCAGCTGTTTGATGGCATCGAGCGCGCCGACTCGTTCATCGTCGATCCGCACAAGTGGCTCTTTGCTCCCTATGACTGCTGCGCGCTGATCTACCGCGAGCCGGAGCTCGGCCGAGCGGCGCACACGCAGACCGCCGGATACCTCGAGCCACTGCAGGGCGGCGACGAGTGGAACCCCTCCGACTTCCGCCGGATCGGCTGGACTCCTGACCAGTACTACGACTGGTCGGAGCGGCTACGGCAGGCGAACTTCGCCTTCGTCACGCCGTCGACCCACGGTGACGAGACGATCACGCGGTTCGCGATCGTCAACCCGCGCACGACGAAGAACGACATCTCCACCATCCTCGACACGCTCGCGTGAGTCTGGATGTCTTCGCGCGGGAAAAGCGTATCGCGAAGACATCCAGACTCTCCGCGAGCTTCTTTTCTGCGCGCTACGCGCGATCCTGAAGGGGCCGGCGCGAAGGATCTCGCGATGGAAAAGCATATCGCGAGCCCCTCCACACATCCTGCAGCGCGCTACGCGCGAACCTAAAGAGGCCGGCCCGCCAGCCCTCAGGGCCGAGCCACGACGAGAGACACCGAGCACCGGTAGCCCGACGCTTCAGCGAGGAACTCGCGACAGACGAGACTGACGCTCTAGCTCAACCGGAGATGTTGACGTAGATCACGCGAAGGTTCGTCCCGGTCTTCGAGCAGCCGGCGCCCTTCGAGCGGATTGGCAACGTTGTGATGCACTTCCAGCCGGCGCGCGGGGAGCGGAGCTTGATGAGCGTCAGCGGGCCGATCTTCTGGGTGCCGATGGATGGAGCGTTGAACAGGCCACGAACGATCGACTTCGCCGTCGCGCAGTTCACGGCGGTGCCGATCACGATGAGCTTCTTCCCGCTGATCGTCATGGTCGAGCTGCAGCTGGCCTGCGAGCGAGCGGAAGCAGAACCGGAGGCGAGGAGCGCCATAACGGCAATCGTTGCAATGAGGACGACACGGCGCACGGGGACCTCCAGTCGGAAGGGGCAGTGACCCAGCATAGACCTCCGGCTCCGTCGTTTGCACCTTCCGCACGCGGAAGCACCCGATCGAGGGAGGAGTCTGTGCCCGCCGCGGTCGGTTTGCTGCCTCCGCTTGTGTCGGGCGCGAATCGGTAATCATTTGGCGATGATCGTGATCCCCCGAAACCGGCTTGCCGGCTTCGTCGACTCGTCGGGCTTCACCTCGTTCATCGTCGGCGTGATTCTCGTCAACGCCCTCGTTCTCGCGGTCGGCACCTACGAGACGCTCGACGAGCGCTACGGCTCGACGCTTCACCGCATCAGCGATCTCTGTTTCGTGATCTTCGTCATCGAGCTTCTCCTGCGAATCCTCTCGTACGGAATCCGGCCTTGGAACTTCTTCTCGAGCGGCTGGAACATCTTCGACTTCATCATCATCGGGTCCGTCTTCATACCTGGCGGCCGCGAGAACGCGACGTTGCTGCGAATGGCACGACTCGCCCGACTCATGCGCGTCGTGCGCCTGCTTCCCGATCTCCGGGTGCTCCTCCTCGGGGTCTGGCGCTCGGTGCCGCCACTGCTCTCGGTGGCCGGGATCACCGCGGCACTCCTCTTCGTCTACGGGATGATCGGCTGGTTGATGTTTGCCGACGCGATCCCGGAGCACTGGGGCAACATCGGCCGCGCGATGCTGACGCTGTTCGTGATGCTGACGCTCGAGAACTTTCCGAACTACATGTACGAGGGCATGGACGTCCACCCGTGGTCGTGGATCTACTTCGTCAGCTTCATCCTGATCGCGGCATTCATCGTGCTCAACGTGCTGATCGGGATCGTGCTCAACTCGATGGAAGAGGCGCGCGAGTCCGAGCAACGCAAGTCCGTGCTGGACGAGCACCCCGAACGTGCGGGACCGGTCGTGGATCTGGACGCGTCCGCACCCGTCGTCGAGCGCATCGCATTGCTCCGGGCTGCGCTCGACGAGCTCGAGGTCGAGCTCTCCGCCGGCAGCGTCACCGAACCACCGCCCTCCGGTACCGTCGAGCCCGCGTGAACGTCCTCGTTCTTCAGCACATCGCATGCGAGCCACCCGGCGTCTTCGAGGACGTGCTGCACGAACGCGGTGCAACGTTGCATCGCGTCGAGCTCGACGAGGGCGAGCCCCTACCGTCGAGCCTCGACGGGTTCGAAGGCGTCGTCGCAATGGGTGGGCCGATGAGCGTGAACGACGAGGACGAACATCTGTGGCTCGTCGCCGAGAAGGCGCTCATCGCAGAGGCCGTGGGTGGCGGTACGCCGTTCTGGGGCTCATGCCTCGGTGTCCAACTCCTCGCCTCTTCTCTAGGTGCGAAGGTGATGCGAGGGCCGCTGCCCGAGGTCGGCATCCTCCCCGTCCACGCGACCGCCGAGGCGCTCGCCGATCCTGTCTTCGCGGGTCTCGCCTGGCCGCGCCCGACCCTTCAGTGGCATCAGGACACGTTCGAGCTCCCGGAGGGCGCGACCTTGCTCGCGACGTCGCCCGTGTACCCGAATCAGGCCTTCCGCGTCGGCAACGTCGCGTACGGCGTCCAGTTCCACCTCGAGGTGGACGAGGCTATGGCGAACGAGTGGGCACGAGTTCCCGCGTACATCTCCTCGGCCGACGAGGTACTCGGCGCAGGCGGGCTCGACCGGCTCCTCGCGGATTTCCGGGCTTCGATGGCCGAGATGCAGGCAGACGGACGAACGCTATTCAGTCGCTGGGTCGATCTCTGGGCCTGACACGGCCGGGCGGTCACGCTCGGTGAGGCCGAGGCGACGCGCGAGAGGGCCGGCCGTCGTTGCCTGCAAGGACAGGGTCACGACGATCGCCATCGCGACGAGTGCGACCGCGATGCCCGCACCCTCGACCTGATCGGCGAGGAGCAGGCTCGCTATCGCTGCAGGAACGACTCCCGTCTCACGACACCACGAGAGGAAGAGGAGCTCCTGCCATGTCCACCCGCCACGGCGATCGGGCAGAAGGCAAACGAGAACCGTCACCGGCCTCGCGACGAAGATGAAGACCGCCATCACGACCAGCCCGCCCCAGAAGTACTCCTGCAGGGCGGCGAAGGGCAGGTTGATCCCGAGCGTGATGAAGACCGCGAGCACGGCGATCTCGGAGACCTGGGTCATGAAGGACTCGAGCAGGTTCGAGTGCTCGAGGTTGCGAGCAATCCCGAACAGTTCGGAGTTGGCCACGACGAGCCCCATCACGAACGCCGCGAGATAGGACGAGCCGCCGAGCTCGTCGGCCGTGAAGTACGCAAACGACACGAGCGCCAGGACGACGACAGCGGGCGACTCGCGCCAGACGCCGACCCGATGAGAGGAGAGCATCACGGCCAGAAGCAGCCCGCCGCCGAGGCCGAAGAGCGCTCCGAGAAGGAGGCTCTGGCCAAAGTCGACGATCGTGTCCGACATGGTCACTCCGCCGCCAACGACGGCGGCGGCGACCGTAAGCGCCAGAATCGTGCCGGTCGGATCGTTGAAGGCAGACTCCGCGATCACGGTCTGAGACACCTTCCGTCGGATCCCCAGGCGGTCGAAGAGGGGAATCAGGATCGCCGGATCAGTCGCAGCGAGAACGGACCCGAGCAGGAGCGCGACGGTGAACGGCACGGAAAACACGGGTGCCGCAACAACCGCCACGATCAGCGCTCGTGATGAGGACGCCGGGGAGGACGAGGAGCCCGAGGCCGACCGCCGTCTGGGATATCACGCGCAACGAGATCTGAAGCCCTCCGTGAAAGAGGATCAGTGAGACGCCGAGCGTGAACACGAGCTGCGCTCCGAGACCGTCGAGCGGGCTCTCCCCGAGTCCGAGCGCCGAGGGCCCGATCAGCGCTCCCGCACCGACGAGCACCAGCATGACGGGCAGTCGCAGGAAAGCGGCGACCGGCGCGGAGAGCAAGCCGGCCCCGAGGATCAGGCCGAGATCGCGAAGGACATCCTGGACGTCCACGCGTCGCTACGTTCGATGGAGGGCAGTGATGGTTACCGCCGGTGCCAGAGAGTGGCCGAGAGAGCGTTACCCTCCTGCGGCCTGAGGTCGGCGAGGCGCATGTACTCGGGTACCTCATCCTGCGGAATCGACGACGCGTCGGGATGGTCGAGCTCGACAAGGTTGCCCGCCGGGTCACGCACGTACATCTGCATCCCGCCGTCCGGAAGCTCGTACATCGCGTTGCCGAAGGTGACGTGGTCGAGCATGCCGAGCTCTTTCATCCGGAGATAGACCGGCATGAATTCGCTGATCTCGAGGCCGAAGTGCGCGTATGACGGCGGCTCACCGGGCCGCTCGAAGAGATGGATCTGACAGTTGCCGGCCGACAGCCAGATGACGGGAAAGCCGAAGTTCGGCGTTGCCACCGGCTCGAGACCCAGCTCGTCGACGTAGAAGCGGAGCGACGTCTCGAGGTCGTGCGCGACGATGCTGACGTGGTTGAAGACGGGACTCATGGGCCAATCATCACGCCCACGCTGCCGCACCGCAAACCGGTGCTGCGATCCCGGCATTCTACTCGGGCGGTGCTTCGCGCCGGAATCGGCTCGGCCACCACGTTCGCTCGCCGATCTCGAACGTCAACGCCGGCACGAGGATCGACCGGACGACGAGCGTGTCGAGCAGGATGCCGAGCGCGACCGTGATCCCGAGCTGCGTGAGAGCGATCAACGGCAGCACGGCCAGGACCGCGAACGTCCCGGCGAGCACGACTCCTGCCGACGTGATGACACCACCCGTGACCGCGAGCGCGAGCAGCATTGCGTCGCGCGTCGGCATCCGGTGTGCCTCCTCGCGGACGCGGGCCATCAGGAAGATGTTGTAGTCGACCCCGAGAGCGACGAGGAAGATGAAGGCAAAGAGTGGGTAGCTCGGGTCCTCCCCCGGGAAGTCGGCAAACAGCGAGAACACGATCAACGCGAGGCCGAGGGCCGCGAAGAACGACAGGACGACGGTCGCCATCAGCATCAGCGGCGCAGCGACCGAGCGCAGGAGGACGACCAGGATCGCGAAGAAGACGAGCAGGACGAGCGGCACGAGTAGCTTCGTATCGCGTGAGATCGCGGCGCGGAGGTCTGCCTCCTCTGCCGTCGCTCCGCCGACGAGTACTGCGTTACCACCCGCAGCCCGCAGGTCGTCCCGAAGAACATCGATCGCGGCATAGCCTTCCTCGGCGAACGGATCCACGTTGAGCGTCACGTCGAAGCGAATCCCCGTCGAGCCCGTTTCCGACGCTGCGACGGAGTCGACGACCGACGAGTTGGCTGCCGCTTCGCGAACGGCGTCGACCGTCGCTTCATCGGTGACGAGAACAACGGTCGGCGCGCTGGCCCCGGCTGGGAACGACTCGTCGATCACGGCCTGGCCCTGAACCGACTCGACGTCGCCGCGGAACGCGTTTGCCGTTGTCACGTTGTCGTCCAGCGTCAGCGTGCCGAGGGCTACCGCACCGAGGGCGAGCGCCGTGACGATCCAGACAGGGCGATGACGGCGCTCGATCCACTCACCAAGGCGCCGCCACGAGCCGCGGCGGGAGCGCTCCTCGGAGTGGACGCGTGGCACGAAGGGCCAGAACGCACGACGCCCACCGATCAGAAGGAGTGCCGGCAGAACGGTCAGCATCGCAATCGCCGCAACTGCAACGCCCATCGCCCCGACGGGGCCGAGGCCCGCAGTCGAGTTGACGCTCGCGAACGTGAGGCAGAGAAGCGCCGCCACCACGGTGCCCGCGGAGGCGATGATCGCCGGCCCGGCTTGCCGGACGGCGATCCTCATCGCCTCGTGGCGGTCCTCGACGAGACGGAGCTCTTCCCGGTAGCGCGCGGTGAGAAGAAGCGCGTAGTCGGTGCCCGCTCCGAAGACGAGAACGAGGAGAATCCCGCCAACCTGGCCGTTGATCACGAGGCCGGCGGACGCAAGGAGATAGCCGATCCCTCGCACGACGAACTCGGCGAGAAGGACGGCAAAGAGGGGAATGATCCAGAAGATCGGGCTCCGGTAGATGAGCACGAGGAGGACGAGGACGAGGATCGCGGTCGTGAAGAGGAGCGTCGAGTTGATCCCCTCGAACGCCGCACTCGCATCCGCCGAGAAGCCGGCCGGTCCGGTCACCTTCTCGGTGAGGCCAGCGGGAAGGTCCTCACCCGCGATCTCACGAATGCTGTCGACGGCGTCGATCAGGAGCTGCTCGTCACCACCGGCGACGATGGGCACGGTCAGGAGTGCCGCGATGCCGTCCTCGGAGTACGTTGGAGGCGTGACGAACGGGACGCCTTCGATCCGGGCGGCAAGGATCGCCTGGCGGCGTTCGTCGACTACCGCTTTCGTCTTGTCGTCGAACCCCGCGGGCGCGCTGTAGACCACGATGGCCGGCGTTGCCTGGCCGCGGGAGAACCCGTCTGACGCCTCGAGTACCTTGACCGACTCGGCGTCGCCGGGCAGGAAGCTCGACGGCTCGTTCTTCTGGGCCGACTCGAACTTGCTCGCAAGCGGTGCGAGCGCTGCCGCGAGAACGATCCACGCAAGGATGACGAGAAACTTCGAGCGTCGACCCGACCCGCCGGCGGACAAGATGGACATTTACTAGACGACGCTAGCAACGACAACGGTCGGCACAGCTACGCGGCTCCGATGTCCCGCCCGAAGTACGTCGCCGTCAGTGGCTCGCCCGTTGCCTGCTCGAGCAGGCGATCCCAACGCACTGATTGCCCCGGATGGAAAACCCGCTCGCGCAGAAGAGCACCGGCGGCCGGCCGGTCGACCAATCCGCCGCACTCTCGCTCGAGTGTCGCTGCGAGCTGCGACGCAACAAGATGACCGTAGAGGTAACAGTGGTAGTAGACCGGCGCACACGCCATGTGAATCTTCGCCGCCCAGTCAGCGTTCGACCGACCGGCCACGGCCGGGATCAGCTGGTAGCGCTCGACGAGCTGCCACCATCGTGCGTCAAGGTTCGAATCCGGATCGGCATAGAGCGAGCGCTCGAAGTTCGTCATCACGAGGACCCATCGCGCGAACACGAGCATCTCCGCCGCACGGGCTGCCCGGAGATCCGAAGCGATTGCGGCAACGTCGTCGGCATCCGTGCGAAGCACGCGCTCCAGCCACTCGGCATCCCCCGCCACCCGCCCCATCAGGATCGCGATTCCTTCGGTGACGAGCGTGTGACAGTCCCGGAGCATCCAGGGCAGTGTCGGATCGATGCCGCCGTCGAACGCTGCATGGCCTAGCTCGTGGAGCATCGTGTCGAGCCAGTACTGCCCCGGCACGACGTTTGCAAGGACACGTACGTCGCCTTTCCGATCGATGTCGATGCAGAAGGCGTGCTGACACTTGTCGTCGCGTGGGAAGAGATCGCTCCGATCGAGAACCGGTCGCGTCTCGAGCCCGATCCCGGTAAAGGTTCGCTCCGAGAGCGCCACCGTGTCACTGTCCGCGAGGATCGGCCCGAGATCGATTCCGCCCTCGACGGGGACCTCCTGGAAGAACGGGTCGGCGTAGTGCCACGGAGCGAGCTCGGTCATCGCGCAGCTGAACCGGGCCGCCAGCGCCTCGTCGAGCTCGAGCTTCCAGCGCGCAAACGGCTCGGCCGTCGCAGTGTCGACCTCGTCGAGCGTGGCGAAGAGCTTCGTCTCGTCCATCTCCGAGAGCGCCAGGGAGAGCGCGAACCAGTCTCGATAGCCGACGGTGCGAGCGGCCGCGTTCCTGAGCCGGGCAAGCGCGCGGACGTCGTCGGCAACCACCGCGCCGACCGTCTTCGAGGCCTCCCACGCCTCACACCGCTCGGCGCCATCGTCGCTGTTCCGGAGGATCTCGAGGATCTCGTTGTTGTTGACGCGACGGCCGGCGACGACGCCTCGGTGCGTCGAGAAGACCATCTCCACCGCCGCCTCGAGCTCGATGATCCGCGTCCGAAGCTCGACCGGAACCTGATTCGCGAGAAACGCTGCCCGGAGGAGATCCAGGCGTCGCCGGGTCGACCCGGTCGCCTCGGAACGAGCCGCCTCGATCAGCGCGAATCGCTCTCCGTCCGCGAGGAAGTCGGACACGGCCTGCTCCATCTCGATCCGACGCGCCTCGTTCTCGCTGCTCGCGAGGATATTGATCTCCCACGCCGCCCGGGATGCGGCCGCGTGAATCGGGGCCAGCTCGGCCTCGAGGCGATCGGCAACGGCTTCCGCGTTCGTCATCAGGCGCGATTCTACGCAGGGCGCGTGCCTCGCGGCAGCGACAGTCGAGTGGCGACAGCGCGGAGGAACAGCCACAATGGGGCATCCATCAATCAAGGAGTAGAGCCGTATGGCGACCAGGGCACGCGTCGAGATCGATCGCGCACGAATCAAGGAGCTGACCGAACGCGAGTCCGCGAAGCTCGACAGGCGAACGCACGGCTCGCGGGACTTCTACGCCCGGGCGCAGAAGAGCCTCGTCGGTGGTGTCGCCTCCTCCTACCAGGTGCGCGACCCGTGGCCGATCTACCTCTCCCACGGTAAGGGCGCTCGTGTCTGGGACGTCGACCAGAACGAGTACCTCGACTTCCACAACGGCTTCGGCTCGATGGTGCAAGGCCATGCCCACGATGCGATCTCGAAGGCGGTCACCGAGCGGATCGGGCTCGGCACCCACTTCGCAGCTCCGACCGAGGACGCGATCGTCGTCGGCGAGGAGCTCGCGCGACGCTGGGGCCTCCCCAAGTGGCGCTACGTCAACTCCGGCTCCGAGGCGACGATGGACGCCATCCGGATCGCTCGCGGCGCGACCGGGCGGGACACGATCGTCAAGATCTTCGGCTCCTACCACGGTCACCACGACTATGTGATGGTCTCGATCGGGGTCGACTACGACAAGATCGGCGACCGTTTCGACCTGCAGTCGCTGCCCTACGGGAAGGGGATCCCACAGTCGGTCGCGGACATGACGATCGCCGTGCCGTTCAACGACGCGGAGGCGATGGAGCGCCGGATCGAGCGGCTCATCGAGGAGGGTCGGGCGCCTGCCTGCGTGATCATGGAGGCCGCGATGATGAACCTCGGCATCGTGCTGCCGCAGCCGGGGTACCTCGAGGCGGTGCGCGAGATCACGCGCAAGCACGGGATCATGCTGATCTTCGACGAGGTCAAGACCGGCCTCTGCATCGCCGCCGGCGGTGCGGTGGAGCGCTTCGGCGTGATGCCGGATCTCGTCACGCTCGCCAAAGCGCTCGGCGGTGGCTTGCCGTCGGGAGCGATCGGTGGAACCGAGGAGGCGTTCGAGGTCGTCGAGTCCGGTGCGGTCTACCAGGTCGGTACCTACAACGGTAACCCGCTCTCGATGGCAGCTGCCCGTGCGAACCTGCTCGAGGTGATGACGCCCGAGGCGTACGTCCATCTCGACGCGCTCAACGAGCGGCTGATTGCAGGTTGCGAGGCGCTGATCGGGAAGTACGAGTTCCCCGGGTACGCCGTGGGTGTGGGCTCCAAGGGCTGCGTCACGTTCTCGACCGAGGAGATCACGGACTACGCGTCGTTCAAGGCGAACCAGGACGCCGAGATCTCCGAGCTCGCGTGGCTCTACAACATGAACCGTGGCGTCTTCATGACGCCCGGCCGCGAGGAGGAGTGGACGCTCTCGATCACCCACACCTCCGAGGACTGCGACCGCTTCGTGGGGGTGTTTGAGGAGCTGGCGCACGACCTTACTTCGTAGGCGGTCACGCCTACGAAGTAAGGT
>JAJAZN010000314.1 GCA_026785685.1 Thermoleophilia bacterium | reverse complement strand
TTTATGTGGTCCCCCGCCCCCCACCCACCCAACTCACTTGGTGGGGGCGCCCCCCCAACCCACTCCTCGGCGTACATGGGGGGGGCACCCCCCCACTAGCCGGTCTCGGCCAGGGCGAGCGGGCATGTCTCCTCGAGCGCCGACGGGTCGACCATCCCGATCGTCTCGATGATGCGACCGGCGATGCGATACGGGTCGCCCTGCGAGTTCGGCCGGCGATCCTCGAGGTACCCGCGCCAACCGTTCTCGACAAAGCTGTGCGGCACCCGAATCGAGGCTCCGCGGTCGGCGATGCCCCAGCTGAACGTGTCGATCGACTGCGTCTCGTGGAGGCCTGTCAGGCGCAGGTGGTTGTCAGGCCCGTAGACCTCGATGTGATCGTGCATGACCTGCTCAAACGCCTCCATCAGGGACAGGAAATACTCCTTGCCGCCAGCCTCGCGCATCGCCAGGTTGGAGAAGTTCGCGTGCATGCCGGAGCCGTTCCAGTCGACGTCTGCGCCGAGGGGCTTGCAATGCCAGTTGACGTCGACGCCGTAGCGCTCGCAGAGACGGAGAAGAAGGTAGCGGGCGATCCACATCTCGTCGGCAGCTCGCTTCGAGCCCTTGCCGAAGATCTGGAACTCCCACTGGCCCTTCGCCACCTCGGCGTTGATGCCCTCGTGGTTGATGCCGGCTCCGAGACAGAGGTCGAGATGCTCCTCGACGATCTGACGGGCGAGCGAGCCCACGTTCTTGTGGCCGACGCCGGTGTAGTACTCACCCTGCGGTGCCGGGAAGCCGCCGCCTGAGGGGAAGCCGAGCGGAGCGTTGTCGCTGTAGAAGAAGTACTCCTGCTCGAAGCCGAACCACGTGTCAGGGTCGTGCGGGATCGCGGCGCGGCTGTTGCTCGGATGGGGTGTTCCGTCAGGCAGGAGCACCTCGCACATCACGAGCGCGCCGTTTCGGCGGGCCGGATCGGGGTGGAGCGCCACCGGCTTGAGGACGCAGTCGGAGTCGCTGCCGTCGGCCTGCTTGGTGGAGCTGCCGTCGAAGCCCCAGAGCGGGAGTTCCTCGAGCGTCGGAAACTGGTCGAAGGCCACGACCTTCGTCTTGCCGCGCAGGTTGGAAACCGGCTCGTACCCGTCGAGCCAGATGTACTCGAGCTTGAACTTCTCCATCAGTCATTCCTCCTGTCGAACACGAAAAATGCGCACAAAAAAGCCCCAGGGCTCCCGAAGAGCTCTGAGGCGTCATCGCCATCCGGAGTGCCATCGTCGGCGACTCCGAGATCACACTGTAGAGACAGTTGTCCCCGGTGCGCAAGGGCAACCGTCTCGGCGCTCCTGTAGCGTTCTGAACGAAGTGTCAGTCTCCGTCTAACAGCAGGCACGGCTCCGGCAGTCACGCTCGTCACTCCTGGCTCCCGCGGCGCTAGCCTGCTCTCGGGGTCACCTCTCTGAACCCGAGGCTTGATGCGGCACTCCATGTCCGCATCCAGCCTCAGACCGACTGGAGCCTTCCGATGCACCGCCTTTCTGCACGCACGACCTGGTACGCCCACGAGGCGGCCACCTCGTTCCTCGGCATGCTCGCGTTCACCGTGACCGCGGTCTACTACGTCACCGAGGTCGGGATGAGCCCGCTTCAGCTCGTGCTCGTCGGCACGTTGATGGAGGCGGCGATCTTCGTCTTCGAGATTCCGACGGGGATCGTCGCCGACGTCCACTCACGACGGCTCTCGATCGTCGTCGGCACGTTCGTCATGGGCATCGCCGTGACGCTGTTCGGTGGGCTCGATACGGTCTGGCCGATTCTCGCGGCGAACGCTCTGGGGCGTCGGCTACACGTTCACGAGCGGAGCGACCGATGCCTGGATTGCCGACGAGGTCGGTCAGGAACGCCTCGCTCGCGTTTACATGCGTGGGGCTCAGGTGGGACGCATCGCCGCACTCGTCGGGATTGGCGCAAGCATCGCACTGGCCGTCGTCGATCTCCGGCTGCCTATCGTCGCGGCCGGAATCGGGACGATGCTTCTCGCGGCCTTCCTCGCGCTCGCGATGCCGGAGACCGGCTTTTCGCCACTCCCCCGCGAGGATCGTGGCTCGTTCTCGCAGCTGGCACATGCCGGAGGCCAGGGCGTCCGACTCGTCCGGGCGCGACCCGCTCTGCTCGCAATCCTCGGGATCGCCGCGTTTGCCGGCATGTGGAGCGAGGGGTACGACCGGCTCTGGCAGGCCCACTTCATTCGTGACGTCGGCCTGCCCTCATTCGGAGGTCTCGACCCCGTGATCTGGTTTGGAGTTTTCGGCGCGGGCACGATCCTCCTCTCGATCGTAGTCGCCGCGCCGCTCGGCAAGCGCATCGAGGTCGCGGGGCTCGAGACGATGGCGAGGACGCTCTTCTGGCTCGACGCATCGCTGCTCGGGAGCGCGCTGGTCTTCGGTCTCGCCGACCAGTTCTGGCTCGCCCTCATGGCCTATTTCGCGGTCGGCCTCGCACGGAACGTTGCCAATCCCATCTTCCAGGCGTGGATCAATCGCAACGTCGAGGAGTCCGGGGTGAGAGCGACCGTCCTGTCGATCACGAGCCAGGCCGACGCGGTCGGGCAGTGGACGGGTGGTCCGGCGATCGGGCTGATCGGCAACGTCTTCTCGATTCGCGCGGCACTCTCGGCAGGAGCCCTCTGCATGGCGCCCGCGCTCGCCCTCTATCGTCGAGCGACACGACACCACGGAGAGGCTCCGGCGCTCGAGTCGCTTCCCCCGGTTTCGGAGCGGTAACAGACAGGCCGACGGCGGCCCACCCCTGCTAGTCTCGAGAGGTTGATTTTCGAGGCAACGAGGCCTCAGGCGCCGCGTGTGCCTGGGGTCTTTTTTCGTTCTCAAGGGAGGAACACACAGATGGCACGACCCAGAAGCGCAGCAGCCCCCGCCGCAACGAAGCGGGCGACGCAGGTGAAGAGCAAAGATCGAGCCACCTCGAGCGTCACCGCGCGACGCGCGGTGTTGAAGCGAATCAAGGACGAGGGCGTCGAGCACGTCCTTTTCTGGTTCACGGACCTCGAGGGTCATCTCAAGTCGTTTGCGATCACGCCAAACGAGATGGCCGATGCGCTCAACGACGGGATGGGCTTCGACGGCTCGTCGATCACGGGGTTCAACCGGATCGAGGAGTCGGACATGGTCGCGATCCCCGACCCGTTGACGTTCGAGATCATGCCGCGGCCGGTCGATGATCACGGCCACGCGCTCGGGTCGAAGGTGGGCCGCATGATCTGCGATGTCGTCAAGCCCGACGGCACCCCGTACGAGGGTGACCCGCGCTACATCCTCAAGCTCGCGCTCGAGCGGATGACGAAGATGGGCTTCGACACCTTCAACGTCGGCCCGGAGCTCGAGTACTTCCTCTTCGAGGACGACAAGGGCACGGAGACGATCGACGAGGGTGGCTACTTCGCGATGACCGTGCAGGATGCCGCGACCGAGGTGCGGAACGACACGATCACCGCGCTCGAGTCCGTGGGAATTCAGATCGAGTACCACCATCACGAGGTCGCCCCCTCGCAGCACGAGATCGACATGCGGTACGACAACGCGCTCTCGATGGCGGACAAGACGATGACCTATCGGATCGTCGTCAAGGAGGTCGCGGCCTGGCACGGCTACTACGCCACGTTCATGCCGAAGCCCCTCTTCGGCGAGAACGGATCGGGCATGCACACCCATATGTCGCTGTTCACGGGCGGTCGCAACCAGTTCTTCGACGCGAAGGACCCGAACCACCTCTCCGACACCGCGAAGTCGTTCATCGCCGGCCTGCTCGTGCACGCGCGCGAATTGTCGGCCGTGCTCGCCCAGTGGGTCAACTCGTACAAGCGGCTCGTGCCGGGCTACGAGGCGCCGGTCTACGTCGCCTGGTCGCAGCGCAACCGCTCGGCGCTGATCCGGATCCCGCTCTACAAGCCAGGGTCCGAACAGGGCACGCGGGCCGAGATCCGCTGCCCCGACCCGGCCTGCAACCCGTACCTCGCGTTCGCAGCGCTGCTCCATGCCGGCCTCGAGGGCATCGAGAAGGGCTACGAGCTGCCGCCCGAGATGACGACGAACCTCTACCGGCTCTCCGAGGAAGAGCGCATCGATCAGGGCGTCGAGGCTCTGCCGGGCTCGCTCGGCGAGGCGATCGAGGCGTTCGCCGGCTCGGAGCTTCTCCAGAAGGCGCTCGGGGAGCACATCTTCCCGCGCTACGTCGAGCTCAAGCGCACCGAGTGGGACGAGTACCGCACGCAGGTCTCGCAGTGGGAGCTCGACCGCTACCTCGCAGCTCTGTAGGTCCGATCGATGGGGCGGCATCTCGCACGCACGGGGTGCCGCCCGTCGCCCTTTACATGTTGGGACTGGACAATCGCGGGCAGAAGGAGCATTATCGTCAGTGCAGGCTGAGCCGCTAGGCGAGTGGCTCGCTTGCGACTGACGGCCGATCGCGGGACCCGAAAGGGGCCCGTGGTCGTTGTGGGGTCAGTCTGCCGCCCGGAGGCTGCGTCAGCCAGGTTGCCGAAAGCGAGCCGCAGGAGCGCCGCCGCCACCGATCCGCCGACGAAGAGCTGCACGCCGGCGAGGTGGAGAAACAGGATCCCTTCCTTGCTCACCGACTGCGACGATAGCCTGCGTCTGTGCTCACCGTTCTTCGGATCGTCCATTTGATGTCCGCCATGGTCTGGGTCGGCGGCACGGTCGTGCTCGTCTTCGCCGGCGTGCCGGCGATCCGCAAGCTCGAGGGCGAGGCGAGGGCAACGGCGTTGAAGGCGCTCGGCCGACGCTGGAGGCCTCTCGGATGGAGCGCGATGGGCCTGGCGATCCTCTCGGGACTCTGGCTCACGAACCTTCACGGTGGGTTCAACTCGGCCGCGCTCTCGACCGACTTCGACAAGACGCTGATCGTCAAGTCCGTGCTCGTCGTCTTTCTCGTCATCGGCGCCCTGATCCACGATTACGTCCTCGGGCCGCGGTTGCAGCGGGAGATGCGCGCCAAGGATCCCCAGGCTCCGGCAACCAGGCGACGGCTGATCATGGTCGGCTGGTTCAATTTTTCGCTGACGATAGCAGTGCCCATTCTCGGCGTGATCGTGCTTGGCTACGTGGATTGACGTGGAGGACGCGGCGCGGCACCTCGCGCTTCTGACTCGCACGACGGAGGTCGTCAACTCGTCGCTCGACCTGCAGGAGGTGATGGAGGCGATTGCGCACGAGGTCGCGGCGGCCCTCGAGACCGACTCCGCGTACGTCTACCTCTACGACGAGCGAACCGATGAGCTCGTGCTGCGCGCGACCCACGGCACGAGCGTCGCGGACGCAACCAGAGTCCCGCGGATGCGACGCGGCGAGGGGATCACCGGTGCCGCGGCGGCCGCTCGCGCTCCGGTGATGATCGCGTCCGACGCGCACCTCGATCCACGCTTCAAGGCGTTCCCGAACCTGCCCGAGGACGATTACGCATCGATCCTTGCCGTGCCGATTCTCGCCCGTGAGAAGCTTGAGGGTGCGCTCAACGTTCGCACCCGTGAGCCCCGCTCCTTCACGCAGGCCGAGGTCGATCTACTGATGACGATCGCAGGCCAGGTTGCACAGTCGATCGAACATGCCAAGCTGTACGCACAGGCGCAGCGGCGCGTGCACGAGCTGGAGGCGCTCGCCCGGATCTCGGAAGCCGTCTCCGAGTCGCTGTACCTGGAGGAGTCCCTCGAGGCGATCGTGCAGACCACAGTCGAGTCGACCCTTGCCACGGGTGCCGCGATCGTGCTCGAAGACGGACGGATCGCGTGGCCCGAGGGGCGAGCAGGCAAGCATGCCGTCCGCATGCCCCTGCGCTGGCGCGGTCGCACGATCGGCGAGCTCGTCGTCGACCGCGACACGCCGTTCTCCGACGACGACCGTCAGCTTCTCGAGGCGATCGCGAGTCAGGCGGCGGTCGCGCTCGAGCACGG
>JAJAZN010000313.1 GCA_026785685.1 Thermoleophilia bacterium | reverse complement strand
GGGGGGGCCCCGCGGGCCGCCGCCTCGGGAGATGGCGGCGGCGACGTCACCATCAGCTACTCCAACTTCATCTCGAACGGCGGCAACGAGGAGAACCTCGATGCCATCGTCGCCGCCTTCGAAGACGAGAACCCGGGCATCATCATTGATGTTGCCACCCTCCCCTACGCCGACTACTTCACGACCCTGCAGACCGACCTCGCGGCGGGAACGCAGGCGGACGTGTTCGACATCGAATACGCCAACTTCGGAACCTACGTCGCCGACGGCGTCATCGCTCCCCTCGAGGATGTCGACACGAGTGTGTACCGCACGTCGCTCGCCGACGCGTACTCGTCCGACGGTGCGCAGTACGCGCTCCCGAGTTCGTTCTCCGACGTCGTGCTGTTCTACAACGCCGACCTGTTCGACGCGGCCGGCCTGGAGTACCCGACCTCAGACTGGACCTGGGAGGACGAGAAGGATGCCGCGGAGCAGCTGACCGACGAGGCCGCCGGGGTGTACGGCGACTACCAGCCGATCAGCTACTACGAGTACTACAAGGCCGTCGCCCAGGCCGGCGGGGACTTCCTCGCCGACGACGGCACGTCCGTCGCCTTCGACTCACCGGAGGGCATCGCCGCCGCCGAGTGGCTCGTCGGCAAGAGCGGCACCGTGATGCCCACGCCCGAGCAGGGTGCCGGCACGCCGGACTACGACAGCGGCCTCTTCCTCGACGGCAAGCTCGCCATGTGGCACTCGGGCATCTGGATGTTCGGCGCCCTCGCCGACGCCACCTTCAACTGGGACATCGCCGTCGAACCCGGAGACGCCCAGAAGGCGAGCGCACTCTTCTCCAACGCCGTCGCCGTGTCCTCGAGCTCTGACGAAAAGGAAGCCGCGCAGGCCTTCGCCGAGTTCCTCACCTCCTCGAGCACGATGGTCGAGACCCGTCTCGATGCCGGCTGGGAACTGCCGCCGGTCTCGGATGACTCGCTGCTCGCCTCCTACCTCGGCAAGGGCGCCCCGGCGAACCGCCAGGCCGTGTTCGACTCCCTCGAGAACGTCGCGCTCCCGCCGATCGTCGCCGAGGGACAGACCGAGATGCAGGACATCGTGTCAGAGGAGCTGACCGAGGCCGCCGCCGGACGCAAGAGCGTCGAAGAGGCCGTCTCCTCCGCCGCAGAACGGGTCAACGCCGCCATCGGCTGACCCGCGACCCGCCCGACCAATCCATCACCGCCGTTCCTGGAGCACCCATGACCCTCGCCCCGCCCACCAACCACCGATCCATCGTCGACACCTCGATCGACGTCATCGCGAGCCTGCAGCAGTCGAGCGGCGCCTACCCGGCCTCCCCCGACTTCTCGGCCTACACCGGCTACAGCTGGTTCCGCGACGGCGCGTTCATCGCCGACGGGATGTCGACGGCGGGGCAGGTCGACTCCGCGAACCGGTTCTTTGACTGGTGCGGAGGGATTCTGGGCCGGTACCGCCCGACGATCGAGGAGATCGTCGGGCGGGCCGGAGGCCCCGCCCCCGTGACCGGCGAGGCGATGATGCCGGCCCGATTCCACTTCGACGGCACCATCGGTGCCGAGGAATGGGGCAACTTCCAGCTCGACGGCTACGGCACCTGGGTGTGGGCGGTGGTCGCGCACGCCAACCGGCACGCGCTCCCGCTCGACCCCTGGGCCGACGCCATCATCGCGAGCTGCGAGTACCTCGCAAGCTCCTGGAACCGCGAATGCTGGGACTGGTGGGAAGAACACCCCGAACGCATACACGTCTCGACTCTCGGATGCGCGGGCGCGGGACTCGAAGCCGGGCTCGCGTCCGGCTTGCTCCCGCCGGCAGTAGCCGAGGCGTCCGCCGAGGCGGTGCGCGACATCCGCACACTCATCGACGAGCGCGGCACGCACGACGGCCACCTCGTGAAATGGCTCGACGAGACCGCGGTCGACTCGAGCACCCTCGCAATCATCGCCCCGCTCGGATTCATCGACCCGTCCACCGATCTCGCCAAACGGACCATCGAGGCGGTCCGTGAGCAGCTCGAGGTCGACGGCGGCATGCACCGCTTCACCGCCGACACCTTCTTCGGCGGCGGCCGCTGGCCACTGCTCACCTGCTTTCTTGGTCTGTGCCTGCTCGAGCGGGGGGATGCCGACGGAGCGCGTCGCGCCCTGGACTGGGCCGCGACCACCGCACTTCCCGACGGCCGCCTGCCAGAGCAGGTCGGCGACCAGCTCCTGCACCCCGAATTCGAGCAATTCTGGATCGACAAGTGGGGGCCGGTCGCGACCCCGCTCCTCTGGAGCCACGCGATGTTCCTGCGCCTTGACGCCGCCCTCGACGCACACAGTGCGGCGGTGCACTCGTGATCCGGCACACCCCGGGAGGATCCGGACACCCGTACTCCGTCGACACCGAACAGCGCGAACCGTTCGCGCCCATCGCGGGAGAACCCCTACGCCTCGGCGTCCGCGCTTCGGCCGACACCACTTCCGTGCTCTGCACGCTGCACGTCACGACCACCACGGGCGAACGCGCCACCCGAGACCTTGCACTCTCCCCCACCGCCAACTCGTCGAGGGGCCGCACCGTCGACGGCGGCCACCTCGCCTCTGCCCAGGCTCGGCTCTCCCGCGCCCAGGCCGGCTGGTCGGCCACGATCGACGGCCTTACCGCGGGCGACCGCGTCGACTACCGATTCGCCGGAACCTCGGAAACAGGCGCAACCACTCGCACACGCGCGTTCGGCACGCGCGTCGGCGCGTGGCGAGACGCGCCCCACGCTGTCGCAATCTCCGGGGGCACCGATCGGGTCGTCTCCAACAGCATCCGCATTCTCGACGACGGCGACCGGATCAGCCGGGTCAAATTCGCGTTGCAGCTCGCCCCCGCCGAGCACGTCGCCGGCTTCGGCGAACGCTTCGACGCGATCGACCACCGCGGGCAGAGCCTCGACTCGGTCGTCTTCGAGCAGTACAAGAGCCAGGGCGCCGAACGGAAGACCTACCTCCCCATGCCGTTCGCGCACGTCATCGGCGGCGACGGGTGGGGTTTCCACGTGCGCACCAGCCGCCGCGTCTGGTTCGACATCGGCCAGGCCGACCCCGGCCTCCTCATCGTCGAGGTGGCGGTGGATGCCCCATCCGGCAGCGACAACGTCGTCAACCTCTCGCTCTTCTCCGGCAGTCCCACCGAAGTGCTCTCGCAGTTCCTCGCCGAAGCCGGCACACCGGAGGAGCTCCCCGACTGGGTCTTCTCCCTCTGGGCAAGTGGCAACGAATGGAACACGCAGGCCGAGGTCGAGCGACAGATGGCCCTCCACCGTGAGCACCGCATCCCCGTCGGCTCGGTCGTCATCGAGGCGTGGAGCGACGAGAGCACTTTCACAGCATTCCGTGACTCCACCTACGCGGTGAACGAGGACGGCGCACCGCACCGGCTCGCGGACTTCAACTTCCCCGAGGAAGGCGCGTGGCCGAACCCGAAGGGGATGGTCGACGCGCTGCACAACGACGGCGTGCGCGTGCACCTCTGGCAGATCCCCCTCGTGAAGCTCCGCCCGCATCCGGCCGGACAGGCCAAGGCCGATGCGCGCTCGGCGATCGAGCAGAACGTGCTCATCGCACAGCCCGACCCGGCCGGCGGCACCCGCCCCTATCGCAACCGCGGCTGGTGGTTCCCGCTCTCCCTCATGCCCGACCTCACCGACGACCGGGCCGCGAAGTGGTGGACGGAGAAGCGGCGCTACCTCGTCGACGAAATCGGAATCGACGGATTCAAGACCGATGGCGGCGAGCACGCGTGGGGCGACGAACTCGTCTACCTCGACGGCCGCCGCGGCGACGAGAAGAACAACCTGTTTCCCGTGCACTATGCGAAGGCCTACGGCGACCTCCTGCGCTCCTCCGGCAAGGCCCCCGTCACCTTCAGCCGGGCCGGGTACACCGGGTCACAGGCGCACGGCGCATTCTGGGCGGGCGACGAGAACTCCACCTGGGGCGCATTCCGCTGGTCCATGCTCGCCGGACTCTCCGCCGCGGCATCCGGAATCGTCTACTGGGGCTGGGACATCGCCGGATTCTCCGGCGAGATCCCCGATGCCGAGCTGTACCTGCGCGCCATGGCCGCCTCCGCCTTCGTGCCGATCATGCAGTACCACTCCGAGTTCAACCACCACCGAACGCCCTCCGTCGACCGCACCCCATGGAACATCGCCGAGCGCACCGGCGACGACCGAGTCATCCCAGTGACCCGCTCGATCGTGGAGTTGCGCGAGCGACTGCGCCCGTACCTCGCCGATCAGGCCAGGGCGACGATCACAACCGGCGCACCCCTGATGCGCCCGCTGTACTTCGACTCACCGCTGGACACCGAAGTATGGAACCACCCGCTGCAATGGACCCTCGGCAACGACCTCCTTGTCGCGCCAGTGGTCACGCCCGGAGTAGACACGTGGGAGGTGTACG
>JAJAZN010000312.1 GCA_026785685.1 Thermoleophilia bacterium | reverse complement strand
GACGGGCGGGAGCAGGCCGAGAGTAGCTGCGCCGGCTCCATAGGCCGACTGGAGACACACCAGGAGGTCTGCCCTTGACCCCTGGAAACAAGCTGGGTCGCAGCAGGCGTGGCGTCCACGCGGCCACGATCCGCTACCGCAGGTGGTTGGGCGTCGCCTCTGTACTCCACGGACTCGGGCTGCGCGGCCCGCACCAATACGTCAGACTCGCGAACCGACGCCTCTTAGCGACCGCATCTGAGAGTTGAACGACAGCTATTCGGGTGCCGTGCCCTCGTCAGGAACCCATGCGGCGTCGACCCTGGCAAGCCTGAGGCCGCAGGCCGGGCAGGTGGCGCGCTCGGCCTCCGGCTCAGGTATTGGCAGCTGCTCGCCTTCGGTCTGCGAGCCTTCGTCTAGCGCCGAATGGGGCTCGACTGTGGCTCCACAGTCCGGACACGCTGCTGAGAAATCGAGTGAATGCATGACGCCTCCTATCGAGAGATTCTCCTCTTGATCAGCTTCGTCGAAGAAGTTCCTTCGCGAAGATCAAAGCGTACTCTTCTCGTCAACCCTCGTTCTAGGCGCTTGTCTTCCCCCAGAATCTTGGCGCGATTCGGAAGGCACCTAGCGTCGTGATCTACCGTGCGACACACTCTTGCTCGGCCGCTACTTGCACCTGACGGGCGGGCTGATCACGTCACTCGTCACGGCCGCGAGCGTCGGCTTCTCTGGCTCGGACAGCACACGCATGAACGAAGACAACCGTGCCGCCCAGCTAGCCACCCACCATCAACGTCACGAAGCCGGCATGCTCAAAGCCGAACGCCAGTTTCGACGCCTGATCGGCTACCGCGACCGGATGATGGCGCCCTCGACGCTGGGGACGTTCCTGCGCTCGTTGACAACTTGAGAAGGCGTTCGAGACGATCCTGGGTCGGGCCTGGGCTGCCGGGGCCTGGCCGGGTGCGGAGCCGCTCACGATCGACCTCGACTCGACGATCGTCGAGGTGGCCGGGCACGCCAAGCAGGGTGCCAGCTATGGCTACAGCAAGCAACGTGGCTACCACCCGATCCTCGCGACCCGCTCCGACACAGGTGAGGTGCTGCACGCGCGTCTGCGCAAGGGCTCCGCCGGAAGCCAGCGCGGCGCCGAGCGCTTCGTGCGCGAGTTCGTGGCACGGGTGCGGCGTCTCGGCGCGAGCGGTCTGCTGCTCGTGCGCGCAGACTCCGGCTTCTGGAGCTACAAGACGATCGCCGCGCTCGAGCAACACGGGGTGCGCTACTCAATCGGCGTCACCCAGCAGGCTCACGTCCGTGAGGCGATCGAGCAGATACCCGAGCAGGCCTGGCAGCCGCTCGCCGATTACCCGCCCGCAGGGATCGCGCAGATCGCCGAGAGCAGCCTGTCGGGGCGTCGTGCGCCGTACCCGCCTCGTCGGCGCCCAAGCAGAGCTCTTTCCCGACTGGCGCCACCACGCCTTCATCACGGATCGCGACGAGCCACTCGCCCTCGTCGAGGCCGAGCATCGCCGCCACGCCCAGGTCGAGCTCGCGATCCGTGACCTCAAGCAGGGCTCGGGGCTCAACCACGCTTCCTCCGGACATTTCTCCGCCAACGCCGCCTGGCTACTCGTCAGCTCCCTCGCGACGCCATCTTGGGCGTCCTCGACGATTCGCCCAATTGGCTGGTCGAACTCCGTGGCGCGTTGGCGCGTGACCATCACGTTCGCCAGGAGTAGCGCTGAGACCTATCCTCGCTGGGTATACCGAAGGCACAGAGCGCCGAAGGCGCTCGTGTCTCGCGGAATCGGAGGGAACGTGAACGAAGATCAGGTTGAGGGGAAGGTCAAGCAGGGCGAGGGCAAGCTGCAGGAGCTCTTGGGCGATGCGAAGGAGAAGGTGTCGGACCTGAAGGGGAAGGCCGAGGACGCATTGGAGGACGTGAAGGAGACGTTCGAAGAGGCTCAGGAAGAGCGCGAGGCTGTGCGGCGGAGCGAGGACGAAGCTGCCCGCCACGAGACGGACCCGCCGCCAGGCCCGGGTGCTTCGGTCATCACTCCCTGACCGAACCTTTGGGGACAGGCGTAGCCGGTCGCGGCGCTCGCCCGACCGGCACGTCTCGTTGCGGGCCAACCGACCACCCGCAGCTATCGTGGCTCGACTGCCGAGTCGACGGTCACCACAATCGGGCCGTCCGGAGCCGGGTCGAGTTTGGCCATGCGGCGTCTACGCGTGCGAGTCTGTCGCGAGGCGGCCCGCACGAGTTCCGGCTTGCGCCGTCACAGGACCTCCGACGCATGTGCCGCTTACTGTCGGGACACCAGCCTTCGTGTCCGACCGACGCCCCTACCCTCACCAACGAGTCCCCGTAGCTCAGCGGATAAAGCGCCGGTTCGCTACAAGCGTGGTCAGGATCCTCGGCGCTGGCGACGACCTCGACGTCGTCGACACGCCGGTCGGCAGGGTCGGCGGCCTCATCTGCTGGAAAAACCGGATGCCCCTCGCCCGCGTCGCGGTCTACCAGGGCAGCCCCCAGATCTGGGTTGCCCCCACGGCCGACACCTCGGATGGGTGGCAGGCAACGATGCGCCACATCGCGATCGAGTCCGGCGCGTTCGTCGTCTCGGCCCCCCAGTTCATCCCGGCCGCCGACTTTCCCCTGCCTCTGCCGGAGGGCAAGGACGTCTTCGGTCGCGACGGCGCCGCCATCGTGGAACCGTCCGAGGGCAACGTGATCGCCGACTGCGACCTCCGGATCGGCCTCCACGCAAAGAGGCCTATTTCGTGAAGCGGGACAGGCCCCGCCTCTGCGTCCGCGTCGGCGCGGCAGCGGCGGTCGAGCAGATCCTCCGGGTCAACGGCCTGATTCACACATTCGACGTGGTCGAAACCGAAGACCCACCGGCCATCCAACCTCTTCCCGAGGGCTTCACCCAGGCCATCAGCGGGTAGAACGACACCGCGGTCACGACGAGGCCGGCTTCATGGGCCAGACCCGGCTATGCGCTACCTTGGTCGAGAGCGCTCCCGCATCGGGTCGAGGGGGCAGAGATCGCTTGGCCGACCCTTCCAAAATAGGAGGCAGGCGTGCCGAACGACCAAGACCCACACGAGCAAGAAGACGATCTACAGGCGGACGAGCGAAGCGAAGACGACCCGCTTGCCCAGCACCCGCTGGAAGGCGGGCAAACCGAAGCGGTCGACAAAGCTCAAGAAGAAGCGGAGTAGCTAGCGGGTTCTTCTCACTCTCAGTCGCTCGGCTTGAGTGACGCCACTGGCTCGATCGGTAGTGGTGGTCGCGGAGGAGTTACCGACGGAGCTCGGCCAGAGGGCCCTCATCGACGTCTTCGAGCGTCGAGAGAACCGCGTCGCGCTCAGCTGGGCTCAGCGCGACGGCGTAGAATACTCTGCCGATGCCTTTGCCGATCATCTCGGCGGCGGTCATCTGGTCTGGCCCTCCGTCGGCGATCAGGGTCGCGATCAGCCGGCGGCCGTCTTCGGGTGTGATGGGGACGCCATAGACGCGCAGCACGGGGTCGAGGCTCCGGCGTCAGAGTCGTTCGATGATCACACCGGTGACGATGAAGCCGGCGACGATCATTACGGAAACCAGTGGTTCGTGGTTCTCGTCGCTCGCCGCCGTCTCCGTCCGCCGCTGATGATGTCCCATGCTGGACGCAGTTGTACCCATACGTGGGTGCAGATAACCCTCCGGTCGACGACCTGGGCGGCTTGTCATAGCCACAAGTCCGGTTCGCCCGGCACGTTCGAACAGTCGACGAGGCAGGCGCGTCACAAAGGCACGAGGCAAAGCCAGTCCCTGACCAGCTTGTGCGTCGAGGGCGCCTCGTGGCCACGGTCGAGACACAGACACTGCGGCTTGGCGGCCGTCGGTACGGGCCGGAGGATCGGGATCAAGAGGATGCTCGGCGCTAGAAGCATCTGGTCGTGGCGGTTGGCGCCGTCGTGCGCCACAGGCCTCGCATTCGGATGTTTGAACTTCAGAGTTGGCGGGTACACTCGCGCGCATGAGCTATCAGACCGTGAATCCGGCGACGGGTGAGACATTGCAGAAGTTCGATGAGATGACCACTTCCGAATTGGAGATCGCTGTCAGTCGAGCCGCTGCCTGCTTCCAAACGTGGCGAGACAGCAGCTTTGCGCAAAGAGCGAAGATCGTCGCCGAGGCGGCGTCTCTTATGGAGTCTCGGGTGGATGAGTTCGCTCGGCTGGCGACGCTCGAGATGGGCAAGCTCTATGCCCAGGCGCAGGGCGAGGTCATGCTGAGCGTGAGCATCTTGCGTTACTACGCGACGAATGCCGAGAGGTTCTTGGCAACCGAGCAACTCGATGTTCGCGACGGCACCGCTCGCGTTGAGAGCAGTCCGCTCGGCATCTTGTTCGGGGTACAGCCGTGGAACTTCCCTTACTACCAACTTGCTCGATTTGTTGCCCCCAACCTGATGGCGGGCAACGTGGTGATCGTGAAGCACGCTGGCAGCGTCCCGCAATGCGCCCTGGCCTTCGAGGCGCTGTGGCGGGAGGTCGGAGCACCGTCCGGGCTGTACACCAACCTGTTCGCTTCGTACGAACAGGTCAACTCGATCATTGATGACCCGCGAATCAAAGGCGTAGCTCTCACCGGAAGTTCCGGCGCCGGTAGGTCCGTAGCTGCTCGAGCCGGTCAGAACCTCAAGAAGTCCACGATGGAACTCGGTGGGAGCGACCCGTTCATCGTGCTGGCTGACGCAGACATCGACAAGACCCTGAAGTGGGCAATGGTCGCCAAAATGAACAACAACGGCCAGAGTTGCGTCGCGGGGAAGCGCTTCATCGTGGATGCCTCACATGCCGACAGCTTTCTCGAACG
This sequence comes from Thermoleophilia bacterium, assembly GCA_026785685.1. Taxonomy (GTDB): domain Bacteria; phylum Actinomycetota; class Thermoleophilia; order Gaiellales; family Gaiellaceae; genus Gaiella. Next base: position 1,999 of record JAJAZN010000312.1, on the reverse strand, counting down.
GTTCGCGGCGGCCATGTCATCGCTCCACCCAGGCGACCCGATGGAGATCACAACAACGCTGGGGCCGCTGTCCATTGAGGCTGCGCTGGAGATTCTCGAAGCACAGGTTGTCAAGGCAGTCGAGGCCGGCGCGACGGTGGTCACCGGTGGGAAGCGGTTGGATCGGGCAGGGTCGTTCTTCGCTCCGACCATCCTCACCGACATCACGCCGGATAACCCCGCTTACCACGAAGAGTTCTTCGGTCCCGTTGCCCTATTTTTCACGTCGGTCGATGACGACGACGCTGTTCGGTTGGCTAACGATTCGGACTTTGGGCTCGGCTGTTCGATCTTCACCGAAGATGAACAGCACGGTGAGCGGCTGGCAAGTCGCATCGAAAGTGGCATGGTCTTCATCAACCACCCCACGTGGACGGCTGCGGACATCCCATTCGGCGGTGTCAAGACGTCGGGCTATGGTCGCGAACTTTCGCCTGCTGGCATCCACGAATTCGTGAACAAGAAGCTCGTTCGGGTGTTGCCGATCGACGCGCCGGCATGAGCCCCGCGTCGCGGCCCCGAGTGTTCACATTCGGTCGATTATAAAGCGGGCCGTGCCCCAGTCCGCCACTGCCGCGTTCGGCTTCGATGAGGTCCGGTGCGGAGCCTGTCAAGTCGAAGGAGGCGAGTTCCGAAAGGTCGGAGCCGTAGCGACATTTCGATCCGTCATCGGTCTTGGCCCCCAAGAGCTGGTGGTCGGTCCGCCGCGTAGGCTCAAACGACATGGCCAGACCGAGGCAACCCAAACGTGCGGAGACCTACGGCACGACGACGAGGCGCTGCTGCGGCCCGAGGTCGGGACACAGGCGCAGCAGCTCGAGGCCTACGAGCACCGCGGCGACTGGGTCAATCGGATGATCCTCGGCGACTCCCTCGTCGTGATGAACTCGCTGCTCGAGTAAGAGGGCCTCGGTGGGCAGGTGCAGATGATCTACATCGACCCGCCCTACGGAGTGAAGTTCGGCTCGAACTTCCAGCCGTTCGTACGCAAGCGCGACGTCAAGGACGGCGCCGACGACGACTTCACCCGCGAGCCCGAGATGGTCAAGGCGTATCGCGACACCTGGAAGCTCGGGCTGCACTCGTACCTGAGCTACCTGCGGGATCGGCTGCTCGTCGCGCGGGAACTGCTGACGCCGAGCGGCAGCGTGTTCGTGCAGATCTCGGACGAGAACGTGCATCACGTTCGAGAGATCCTAGATGAGGTGTTCGGCTCTGAGAACTTTTGTGGCGTTATCGCCTTTCGTAAGACGTCAGGAGCCAATAGCCCTGTGGCCCGTGTCGACGTTGTTGCCTCCCGCCCCCTTCTCTCCCTACCCGCTACCGGTGCCGTGGCTTCTGTGATCGTGCGGGCCTCGATTTCAATGTCTCCTCAGCGCTGCCATCGGTTGGGTCGCCGGGGTCTAGCGAGTGACCGCGCGCAGGGCGGTCGAGAGCATCGCCGCTTCAACGTCGATCTCGGCGATTCGGCCGCTTGCCAATTCGCCGCTCGCGGCGTGGGCGATCGCGAGCAACATCGAGAGGTGCCAGGCAATCGGGACGTCGTCGCGAAACGCCCCTGCCTTCTGTCCACGCTCGATCAGCGGCGCGACCTCGGCAATGAACGGCATGTGCCGTCGGTGGAACTCTTCCTTGGAGAGGCGTGCGGTGTTGATGCTGACCAGGGAATGGAGGCTGTCGAGCTTACGCCAACGTGGTCTGCAGGAGGCGCTCGAGGGCTTCCCGTGGCTCTCCGAGGTCGGGCTCCGCACCCGCGACCGCAGCAGTCACATCGGCGATGGCGTGATCCATGACCGCGTCGAGCAGCGCGTCGCGCGTCGGGAAATGTGCGTAGATCGTCGCTCGCACGACCCCGGCGCGGCGAGCGATCTCGGCCATGCTGGCATCGGGATCGCTCGCCAACGCTTCGAGGGCAGCGTCGAGGATGGCGGCCACGCTTCGGTCGGCATCGGATCGGCGG
>JAJAZN010000311.1 GCA_026785685.1 Thermoleophilia bacterium | reverse complement strand
TCCGGTTCCTGACCGTGTCATTGCAAGATCGCTCATGTCTGCTCCTTCGATTGGCTTGTCGGCCTCGGTACGCCGGTCGCTCTCGACGGTACGGGCGGCGCGCGTCCCACTACCAGGGGTCTACGTCCTGATTGTGTCCCGAAGCGCGTCCCGAATACGTCTGGATCACTGTCGCATCGGTTCCGTGGCGTCTACGCTCGCGTCATGAGAGACGGCAGGGCAGAGGTGATGGGGGGCGGACCGGCAGTGGAGGCGAAGCCGGGGTCGCGTGACCGCTCCGATCGACGGGTCAAGATCGGCTGGACACTCGTCGCCCTGACGTCATCCATCCTCGCCGTTGCAGTCACGCTCGACCTACGCGCCGGCAGCTACGACACGGTCGTCTACCTGATCGTCAGCGCCGCTCTCGCAGCGATCGGACTTCTGTTGACGACGCGACGACCCGAGCATCGAGTCTCGTGGATCCTGGCGGCGACAGCTCTCTGGGGGGCACTCGGCGGTCTCTCTTTCGCGTACGCCTACCACGCTCTCATCGCTGACCCGGGCTCATTTCCCGGGGGGCTCGCAGCGGCCTGGTTCGACAACTGGTGGTGGCTGCCGGGGATAGCTCTTCCCTCGGCTGCCCTACTGCTGCTGATGCCTGACGGCCACCTGGCTTCGCGCCGACTCTGGCCGGTGCCAGCCGCGGTTCTCGCAGGCACGCTGCTCGGTTCGATCGCGGTCTCGGCTTCGCCGACGGTTGATCTCAGGGGCGGAACACTGATTGAGAACCCACTCGCACGTATGGGTGGTCGCCCTGTCGCTGCGGCTGGAATCGTCGGTGCAATCCTCGTTGTCGGCGGACTGCTCGCTTCACTCGCGGCGTTCGTTGTCAGGTTTCGGCGCTCCACCGCTGAGGAGCGACTCCAGTTGCGGTGGGTGGGATTGTCACTTGGCTTTGCCGTTCCGCTCTTCGTTTTCGGATCGGTGCTGTGGGGTGTTGTTCCGGGAGCGGAGGTGCTGCCGGCGCTGGCATTCCTCGCGCTTCCGATCGGTATCGCCGTGGCGATTCTCAGGTATCGGCTCTACGAGATCGACCTGGTCATCAACCGCTCGCTCGTCTATGGGTTGATGACCGCTGGGATCGTCGCCTGCTACATCGCCGTCGTCGGGTTGGTCGGCGCGACGCTCTCGTCTCGCGGCGACGTTCTTCTCTCAGCCATCGTGACCGGAATCGTGGCCGTCTGCTTCCAGCCTGTCCGCGGACGAGTACAGGGGTTCGTCAACCGGTTCATGTACGGCGAACGCGACGATCCCTACAGCGCGATCGCGAAGCTCGGCCGGACGCTGGCCAGCTCGATTCCGCTCGACGGTGTTCTCGCGAACATCGTGGAGACGCTCGGGCAGACGCTCGCGCTGGGCTACGTCGGGCTCGCACTCGACGCGGGTCACGGCTCGAGGCAACTCGAGATCGCTGCTGTGTACGGTGTGCCCGGTGAAGAGCTGCTCACCGTTCCTCTCGTTCATCAGGCCGCTACGGTAGGAGAGTTACGGCTTGCGCCGCGACCTGGAGAGCGGCTTCGCGAACGTGACCATCGCCTGATCGCCGACCTCGCGCCTCAGGTCGCCGCTGCCGCCCACGCGGTGGGACTCTCGCACGAGCTTCAGCTGGCCCGTCAGCGCATCGTCCAGCTTCGTGAGGAGGAGCGGAGGCGCATCCGCCGGGATCTCCACGACGGGCTTGGCCCTGCCCTCGCCGGGCTGACGTTCACGCTCGAGGCCGTTCGCAACCTCTCGGGCTCCGATGCCGAGCGGGCCGATGCGCTCCTCGTCTCGGCGACCGCGCAGGTGCAGGCGATGATCGGAGACGTCCGCCGCCTGATCTACGGGCTTCGCCCGCCCGCGCTCGACCAACTCGGCCTCGCAGCTTCACTCCGCGGGCTCGCGGCACAGGAGTCGACGTCGGCAACGCCGGTCGACGTTGACGCGCCAGCATCGATCCCGTCGCTGCCTGCCGCCGTCGAGGTCGCCGCGTACTGGATCACGCAAGAGGCGCTGACGAACGTCAAGCGGCACGCTCGCGCTCGCTCCTGCAGCGTTCGGCTCGCCGTCGAGTCAACGATCCTGCGGCTGGAGATCGCAGACAACGGAGCGGGGCTCTCGAACGGCTCGACCGGGATCGGGCTCCACTCGATGAGGGAACGCGCGGCGGAGGTCGGAGGCACCTGCGAGATCGGGGCCAGGACAGGCGGAGGGACGCTCGTCGTCGCATCTCTCCCCCGGCTCGCGACGGAGGCCGTCGTCGGATGAGCGCCCCAATCCGCATTCTGATCGCCGACGCCCACCCGCTCTTCCGGGCCGGCCTGCGGGCGCTCCTCGACTCGGTCGCGGATACCGAGGTCGTGGGTGAGGCGGAAACGGGCGAGGAAGCCGTAGCAGCAGCTCTCGCTCTCGACCCCGACGTCGTCGTCATGGACATCAACATGCCCGGCCTGAACGGGATCGAGGCGACGCGGCGCATCACCGACCAAACCGAGTCGATCCGCGTCCTCGTGATGACGATGCAAGACGACGACGACGCGGTCTTCGCCGCAATCCGCGCGGGCGCACGCGGCTACCAGCTCAAAGGCGCAGCTCAGGATGAGACGCTCCGGGCGATCCGCTCTGTCGCGAACGGCGAAGCGATCTTCGGCCCGGGCATCGCCAATCGCCTCCAGCACTTCCTCACCGCCCCGACCGCTGCCGACCCGAACCTCGCCTTCCCGCAACTCACGAGCCGGGAGCTCGAGATCCTGCAACTCCTTGCGCACCATCGAACCAATGCCGAGATCGCCGCGGAGCTCTTCCTGAGCCAGAAGACGGTGCGCAACTACGTGTCGGCGATCTTCGCGAAGCTCCATGTCGCCGACCGTGCCGAGGCTGGTCTCGTAGCGCGCGGCGCCGGGCTAGGGGAAGGGCTACCAGCCGCACCGGCAGAATCGTCGCAGGCGCCGCTCCGTTGAACTGAGGAATGAAACCGCAAGGGAGCGGTAGCTTCGGGCAGTATCGCCGAGGTCACCGATCGCGCTTGCGACGCTCCTCTAGCCGTTGCAGCTGGTAGACGCGAATCCGATCGACGATCTGCTGATGCTCCGGCGAAAGCTTGCGCCCGATCGACGTGCCGCTGTAGACGGGTTCACCCGCGTTTGGGTAGATCAGCTTCCCACGGTACTTCCAGGTCATGGGCTCCTCGTTTCAGGTGGTGACGATCCCCACACCCAATCCTGCCAGACGTGCTCGAGTTCGTCGATGATCGTTCGCACAAAGGCGGGAGAACACGTGACGCGGGCAACGACCATGCCGCGCGGCTCCACGGGATCGAGGCGAGCGAAGCCCACCGTGATTTCATCGTGGCCACCATTGACTCGAATGGCATTTGCCCAGACGCCTGCGAAGCGACGCGCATCGATGGTGATCTCCGGCTCGTCCCCTTCCTCGCTCATCGCCCAAGAGCCTCCTGCAGGTGAGGCGTCCGCTCGAGCAGCTTGTGCATCCGCTCCACGTCCTTCGCCCGCAGCGTCACCGGCCCCCGCCGGGCGCTGCCGTCGGTCGTGTAGGCGAACCGGACGAGCCGTTCGCCGCCCTCTGTCTCGAGCAGCTCCACGACCGTCGAGAACCGCCGCTCCCCGGCCCGCTGCCCGACGTTCACCTGCTCGATCGTTCGCGCCTTTCCCCAGGGTGTTGCGACTGTCCGTGTCGTGATTGTCTTCATGGGAGACAACGTACTGCGGAACCTGTCACGGAAGTGCGCCGTCTCTGTGCCGGATCTGCGCCGGTTCAGAGCACGCCGTACTTGACCCAGACCTCGCGGATGCTCATGCCGGCAAGAAGATCCTCGCGCGCATTGCCCTCCAGACGGTGCTTCGTAACGACGGCTTCCGCGACGTCAGCGACCATCTCCTGCGGCACGACGACGATCCCGTCGACATCTCCGACGACGAGATCCCCCGGACGCACCTCCACTCCGCCGACGCGCGCCTCGACGTCGATGCCCTTGACGGCGGCGCGGGCGAAGGTGTCGAGCGGCGAGAGGCCGCGGGCAAACGTCGGGAACCCGAGCGCCTTGATTGCGGCCCCGTCACGGACGTACCCGTCGACAACGACTCCCGCTGCGCCGCGCCCCAGTGCAGCGCACGAGAACAGCTCTCCCCAGGACGCGCAGCGCACGCCCTCCTCCACGACGAAGAGGGGCACATCGCCAGGGCGCAACCCGTCGAGCGCCGTTAGTTCGCCGTCGTAGGGGAGCTCCGGCTCCGACGTGTCGGCAACGATCATGACCGGCACTGCCACGCCCGCGAGTCGCGCTTCCGGCCAGAGCGGTCGGATCTCGAGGTCGAGCACCTGGTGACGTCGGCCCATCCGGTCCAGCGCATCCGAGATGACGGCGGCGGGTGCGTCACGGAGCACCGCCAGAGCGTCCCAGTTCACAGAGAGGCCGTCCGTCACCCTGACCCTGCCGCCGCGACGAAGCAACCCTCGATGTGGTCGTCGACCATGCCTGCAGACTGCATGAAGGCGTACACGGTCGTCGGGCCGACGAAGCCGAAGCCACGCCGCTTCAGCTCCTTCGAGAGCGCCGTCGACTCGGGCGTTGCGGCCAGTAGGTGACTCGTCCCGCTCGGCCTCCCCGGCCGCCGCGGCGGGGCAAAGCCCCAGACGAAGTCCGAGAGACCCTCGGAGAGCTCGAGCGCGGCAACGGCATTCCCGATCGTCGCCTCGATCTTGCCGCGGTGCCGGACGATTCCCGCATCTCCATGGAGTCGTTCCACGTCGTTCTCGGCGAACTCGGCCACACGCGAGATCGAGAAGCCTGCGAACGCCTGTCGGAAGCTCTCGCGCTTGCGCAGGATCGTCAGCCACGAGAGCCCCGCCTGGAACCCTTCGAGCGACAGCAGCTCGAAGAGGCTGTCATCTCCCCGCTTCTCGCGGCCCCACTCCTCGTCGTGGTAGGCGCGATAGAGCGGGTCGTCGCCGCACCAGCCACATCGAGCGACTCCGTCCCCGTCGTAGGCGAGATCGATCATCATTCGATTCTGCCGATCGGTAGCGTCCGGTGCGATGTTCGAACTCACGCTGGAGAATGCTGCGGCCTACCTTGTCGAGCGGGGCGTCGTCGCTCCGGGTGCCACCGTCGAGGTGGCAGAGCTCCCGGGCGGCGTATCGGCCACCGTCGTCGCGGCCTCGGTGGCGGACACCGGGGACGCGTTCGTCGTCAAGCAGGCCCTGCCCCAACTGCGCGTCCGCGACGAGTGGCTCGCGACACCGGACAGGGCCGAGACCGAGGTCGCCGCGATGGGGTTGTGCGGGGCGATCACTCCCGGCGTCGTTCCGGCGATCGTCGACAGCGACCCTGCCGCCCACGCGCTCGTGATGGAGCTGATCCCTCCCACGGCCCGGAACTGGCAGGCCGAGGTGGGGGAGGGACGCGTCCACGCCGGTACGGGGCGCTGGGCGGGGGCGACGCTCGGCGCCTGGCACCTTGCGACCTCCGATAAGCCGGTGCCGTCAGGCTTCGACGACCTCGAGGCGTTCGAGCAGCTGCGGCTGCGGCCGTTCCATGAGACGGTGATCGAGCGGCGACCGGAGCTCGCAGCGGGAATCGCTCCGCTGCTCGAGGAGCTGCGCACCGACCGTCGCTGCTTCGTCCACGGCGACTACTCGCTCAAGAACATGCTCGTCGGCCCGGCCGGCAACTGGGTGCTCGACTTCGAGGTCGCACACAAGGGCAACCCGGTCTTCGACCTCGGCTTCTTCCTCTCGTTCGTCGTCCTCTCTGCGATCCGGTGGGAGCCTCTGGCACCTGAGCTGGTCGCGCTGGCGGATGAGTTCCTGAGTGGTTACGACGGGGCGGCCGGCGCGGGGTTCGCGGGAGATCGTGCATCGATGACCTCGCACACGGCGGCCCTGATGCTCGCTCGCACCGACGGCAAGTCGCCCGCCCAGTTCCTCGATCCGCCGTCGCGAGAGCGTGCGCGCGAGGCCGGCATCATGCTCCTGCGCCGGCCCGAGGAGGGGCTGTGGCAGTGGCGCTGATCGCGGGACTTCACGCGTGGGAGGCCCTCGATTCGCGCGGCGCACCGACGGTGGGATGTGCGGTCACCCTCGAGGATGGCAGCGAGGGAGAGGCGACCGTTCCCTCGGGTGCGTCGACGGGGTCGCACGAGGCCCACGAGCGGCGTGACGGTGGTGAGCGCTACGGCGGCAAGGGGGTTCGCGATGCGGTCGGTGCGCTGTGCTCGGACGTCAGGGCGGATCTCGTCGGCCGCGACGCTCTCGACCAGGAAGGGATCGATGCCGCCCTTCGTGCGCTCGACGGCACGCCGCACTTCTCGCGCTTCGGTGCGAACGCCGTGCTTGCGGCCTCGGTGGCCTGCGCCATCGCGGCGGCTCGCAGCCAGGGGGTTCCGCTCTGGAGGGCGCTGTGCCCGGAGCTACCGCCGTTGCTCCCGCTGCCGATGGTGAACGTGGTCTCCGGTGGCGCGCACGCCGGTCGTCTGATCGACGTGCAGGACTTCCTCGTGGTTCCCGTGGGTGCGCGGACGTTCGCGGAGGCGATTGAGTGGGCGTCTCGCGTGCGTGCAGCCACCGCGGAGGTCCTGCGTGAACGCGGCCACGACACCTCGCTCGTCGCTGACGAGGGAGGACTCGCGGCAGCGCTGCCGTCAAACCGTGCTGCGCTCGATGTCCTGCTCGTGGGGATCGAACGAAGTGGGCTCGAGCCCGGGGTAGACGCTGCGATTGCGGTCGATGTCGCGGCGACGCAGCTCCTCGTCGATGGCAGCTACGTGCTCGCGAGCGAGAACCGCAGCCTCCGCGCGGCCGAGCTCGTCGACGAGCTCGCGAGCTGGGTCGACGACTACCCGATCGTCTCGATCGAGGACGCCCTCGGCGAGGACGACGAGGCAGGCTGGCGGTACGCCACCAACAGGCTCGCTCCGAGGATCCAGCTGCTTGGCGACGACTTCTTCGTCACCTCGCCCGAGCGACTCCGTGTCGGCATCGAGCAGCACATCGCGAACGCCGTCCTCGTGAAGCCGAACCAGGTGGGAACCCTCAGCGATGCCCGCCAGGTCGTCGAGATCGCGGAGGCGGCCGGCTACGCCACGGTGCTCTCGGCCCGCTCGGGCGAGACGGAGGACAGCTGGCTCGCCGACCTCGCCATCGGCTGGCGCACCGGGCAGCTCAAGGTCGGCTCGACGACCCGCTCCGAACGCACCGCGAAGTGGAACCGACTCCTACGCATCGAGTCCGAGCAACCGGACGCGACGTTCGCCGGAGCAGCGGTCATGGCACCGCTCAACGCCCACTGACACACGCATCCCGCTTGCATCCCGGAGGCCAGAGGCAGATGATCCACAAGTCCGACTAACGACATGAGCAGCCAGCCACCGACCGACACCGTCGCAGCGTCCGCGCCCCCCGCGTCGAACGGGACGGGCGGCGAGCCCGTGATCCGGGCGGAGAACGTCTGGAAGATCTTCGGCGCGAAGGCCGACAGCATCATCGGCACGCCCGACGCCGAGCTGTCGCGCTCGGAGCTCCGGGCCAAGACCGGTTGCGTCGCAGCCGTTCACGACGTCTCCCTCGAGGTCTGGCCGGGCGAGGTGTTCGTCGTCATGGGACTCTCCGGGTCCGGCAAATCGACGCTCGTACGCACGCTGATCCGTCTGATCGAGCCGACCGCCGGTTCGATCGAGATCGCGGGCCGGAACGTGACAAAGGCCAGCGCCTCGGAGCTGCGCGCCCTGCGCCGCACGTCCGTTTCGATGATCTTCCAGCACTTCGGCTTGCTCGCACACCGCCGGGTGATCGACAACGTTGCCTTTGGCCTCGAGATCCGTGGCGTCGGCAAGGCCGAGCGGCTCGCCCGCGCCGAGGAAGTGCTCAAGCTCGTCGGCCTCGACGAGGTTGGCAACTCCTTCCCCGATCAACTGTCGGGCGGCATGCAGCAGCGCGTTGGCGTGGCGCGCGCGTTCGCGGCCGATCCGAGCGTGATGCTCTACGACGAGCCGTTCAGCGCCCTCGATCCTCTGATCCGCCGGGACATGCAGGACGAGGTGATGCGCCTTCAGCAGGACACGGGCAAGACGATGGTCTTCATCACGCACGACCTCCCCGAGGCGCTCCGCCTCGGCGACCGGATTGCGATCATGCGTGATGGCAAGATCGTGCAGCTCGGCACCGGCGAAGAGCTCGTGGGCTCGCCCGCCGACGAGTACGTCGAGAACTTCGTCCGCGACGTCCCGCGCAGCCACGTTCTTACGCTCCGCTGGATCATGCGTACCCCCGAGCCGGGTGAGGAGAGCGACGGCCCAGAGCTCGACGTCACGACCACGGTGCGGGATGCGGTGCCCGTGCTCGCCGCGAGCGAGAAGCCGGTTCGCGCGATCGAGGACGGTCGCGTCCTCGGAGTCGTCGATCGCGTCGCGGTGCTGAAGGCGATCGCCGGCGAAGGGGGCTAGGCCAACGGTGTCTGCGCTGACCGAGGTTCCGGTCGTCGTCCCCATGGTGAACCACCGCCCCTGGTGGAAGGGCCGACCCGTCAAGGTCGTCGCCGTCGTTGCCGTGATGATTGTCGTCTACCAGGCGTTCAAGCTCGAGTACCCGTGGCCGACGAGCCTCACGTTCACCTCGCTCTCGGCACATCTCGACGAGTTCCAGACCTGGCTGATCGACCAGCGAACGGCCGAGGATACGGGCCTCTTCTTCACGATCTTCAACTGGTTCCGCCTCTTCCTCGACAACCTCGTCGGCTGGCTCAACCAGTTCATCCTCTGGATGACGTGGGTCGGCACGACCGTAGCCGGGACGCTTCTCGCGTGGCGCTTCGGCGGGCGTCGCGCCGCCGTGATCATCTTCGGCGCCTTCGCCTCGTTCGCACTGCTCGGCCTCTGGCAGGCGAGCATGGAGACGCTTGCATTGATGATCGCGTCCGTCGGGCTCGCGCTCGTGATCGGGGTGCCACTCGGCATCGTCGCGGGGCGCTCCGATCGGTTCCAGCGCGCGATCAACCCCGTCCTCGACGCGATGCAGATCGTCCCGGCGTTCGCGTATCTCATGCCGGTCGTGCTCCTGTTCTCGATCGGCTACGCCGCCGCCGTCGTCTCGACGATCATCTACGCGATCCCACCGGCGGTCAGGATCACGGCTCTCGGGATCCGCGGCGTGCCGACGAACACGGTCGAGGCTTCGGCTTCGATGGGCGCGACGCGCCGGCAGATGCTCGGGAAGGTCCAGCTCCCGCTCGCGCGCCGGATGCTCCTGCTCGGGGTCAACCAGACGATTCTCTTCGCGCTCTCGATGGTCGTCATCGCCGGGCTGATCGGCGGCGGCGGCCTCGGTGCGGTCGTGAACACCGGCCTCTACACGAATCCGGCGCTCGCCCTCCTCGCGGGCGTCGCCATCGTGATCATGGCGATGACGCTCGACCGCGTGACCGAGCAGATCGCGAACCGCACCGACCCAACGAGGCGCCACCTCGACGACGCAGGGAAGAAGAAGCTCCGCACCCAGTCGATCGTGGTTCTCGTCGCGATCGCCGGCGCGATCGGCGTCGCGAAGCTTCTCGGCGTGAGTGCGGTCTATCCCGACGTCGCCGGAGTGAAGGAGCAGACCGTCACCATCCAGGAGACCCTGCTCGGCAAGATCCAGTGGATCCTCGACTATGTCCAGGACCCGACCTCGTGGGTCTTCGGGATCACGGAGCCGACCGGAAACTCGATTCTCACCAAGCTGCTGCTGCCGATCCAGGGCTTCCTCGTCGAGTCGCCGTGGTTCGCAACCGTCGCGGGGCTGACGCTGATCGCCTTCATCATCTCGGGGCTGCGACCCGCGTTCACGACCTTCCTGATGTTTAGCC
>JAJAZN010000310.1 GCA_026785685.1 Thermoleophilia bacterium | reverse complement strand
GTTGAAGCCAGGCGACGGGCGTTGATCGGGAGCCGCAGCCGACGGGCCGGGGAGGCCCACGACACGATCCCCGCCGGATACGGGCGGCCCGAGCCTTCGGGAAGCCTGAGCCTTCGATCGCGATTCACGGGATCGCTCGGATTGCCGCTACGTGATGGGTGCGAACGCTGATTCAGCGACGATCGTCGGCCGGTCCCTCTGAGGTAGCCCTTCGACTCGCAGAGCTCGGGGCGCTGCGCGAGCTTGCCGCTCTTGTTGCCGAGCGCTATGAGATTCCCCGGCTTCTCCACCTGATTCTCGTGAACGCGGCTGCGCTCGTCGGGGTCGACGACGGCTACCTCTACCTCGTCGAGGCGGATCGAGACGCTCTTTCCCTGGCGGCGGGCGTCGGTTCGTTCTCCGATCAGGTTGGCCTGCGCATTCGGTTCGGGGATCAGCTTGCGGGTCGCGTCGCCTCGAGTGGGGAGCCGCTCGCGGTGGCTGGCACGTCGGCCTCGGTCGAGTCGGGGAAGGCCTCGTTCTTTATAGCCGCCGCCGCTGCGCCACTCCGGGGGCGAGATGGCAACCTGGGTGTGATCGGGCTTGCCCGCACCGATCGTTCGAGGTTTTCGGAAGAGGAACTCGCGCTGCTCGACCAGTTCTGCAGGATCGCCGGGATCGTGCTCGACAACGCTCTCCTCCACGACAGCGTGCAGGTCGAGCTCCTGGAGCGGCGCCGAACGGAGGAGGAGCTTCTCGACACCGTTTCCCGTTTGAGCCGCTCGGAGCTCGAACTGCGCCAGGCCCAGGCGGAGACGATCCGCCGGCTCGCCGACGCGGCGGAGTTTCGCGACGAGGAGACCGGCCACCACACAGAGCGAATGTCGCGCATGTGCGAGAAGATCGCACGCCGCCTTGGCCTCGACGAGGACCGGTGTCGGCTGTTGCGCGAAGCCAGTCCGCTTCACGACATCGGCAAGATCGCGATCCCCGACGAGATCCTGCTCAAGCGGGGTGCTTTCACGGATCAGGAGCGGCGCACGATGCAGCGCCACGCCGAGATCGGTCACAGGCTCCTTACGGGATCGGCCTCGGAGGTGCTGGATCTCGCCGCGACGATCGCCCTGATCCACCACGAGCGTTGGGACGGGGACGGGTACCCGTACGGTCTCGCGGGCGAGGCCATTCCGCTCGAGGGTCGGATCGCATCCGTGGCGGACGTCTTCGACGCGCTCACGACCGAGCGCGTCTACCGTCCAGCGCTTCCAGTGGCAACGGCACTCGAGATGATGCGCGAACAGCGTGGTGCCCAGTTTGATCCCCTGGTCTTTGACGTCCTGGAGGACATCGTCCGCGAAGCGGACGAGGACACCCAGGTCGAGACCACGGCCGACGAGGACCCGGCGCCTTCGGTCAACGAGCAGCCGGCGCGGGCGGAACGAACCGACACCCCGCCGACCTCGCGCGGAGCGCCTGCAGCGGCCAAGTTATCGGAGCGCCAGATGCGCCGTGCGTGCCGGACCGCCGAGCGAAGCTTCGAGGGGCTGGCCGGGCGCGGCGCGGTCGAAGAGGCCCTGGCGATGCTCTGTGAGCCGTTCGACGGCTCGCTGCTGGCCAGCCTCTACGTCGTCGAGCACGATCGCCTCTGGCTCGTAGCCCAGCACGGCTACGCCGAGGTTCGCGATGGATTCGATCTCGACCACGGCGTGATGGGGCGGGCGATCCGGACCCGAACGATCCAACTCGTTGCCGAGGTCACGGCTGGCGCGACCCCCGGCAGCGCAACCTCCGAGGTTGCGATTCCGTTCCAGGCCGCCGGTCACGTGGTCGGAGTTCTCACCGTCGAGTCGATCGGAGTGAGGTTGCCCCGCTCCGCGGGAGCGGTACTTGTCCCACTCGCATCCCTTTTCGGAGAGCGTCTCTCCGACAGTCGGGAGGGCGTGGAGTCCAGCGTTGAAGACCTGGTACGTCTCTGTGTTCATGCGAGTTCGCTCCGCGGCGTCGGCGCGATCGCAGAGCTCGCGACGAGGACGACCGGGCGGATTCTCGGCCTCTCTTCCTCCCAGCTCGACCTCTGGCGAGAGGAGGACATCCAGCCGCGGCTCGTCAGTTTCTGGCGGCGGCATGATGTTCACCTCGAACCGCTGGACGGCGAGCTCCTCGTGCGCCTCGAACGGGCGACGGGAGAGCATGTGACCTCGAGCGTCGTGGCTGCTCGGCAGGTCGGCCTCAGAGAAGGATCCACCAACTCGCTGGTGGTGCTCCCGCTCCGTGCCGGGGGTGCATCCGTTGGCATCCTCACGGGACGACTCACCGGCCCGCCGCCGAGCAAAGAGCGACTTGAAGCAGCGACGTTGTTTGCGCAGCACACCGCTGCCCTGATCGACGTGGCTATGGCGCTCCGCCGGGAGCAGCGCGCCGCCGTGACGGATCAGTTGACCGGGCTGCTCAACCGGCGTGGGTTCGAGGAGCGGTTCGAAGAGGAGTTGCGTCGTGGGGCACACGACGACCTGCCGGTGTCGATCGTCCTCTGCGACTGCGACGGTCTGAAGACGGTGAACGACCTGCGTGGGCACGAGACGGGCGACGCGCTCATCGAGTTGATCGCAAGTTGCCTGAGAACGCAAAAGCGCGTCAGTGATGTCGCCGCGCGAATCGGCGGCGATGAGTTCGCAATTCTGCTGCCTGACGCGGACATCGAGACGGCACTCGCCGTCGCGGAGCGGATCCGCGGGGCGATCGCTGCGGAGACCGTGGCGGGCTTCCGACCCAGTGCGTCCTTCGGAATTGCGACGTTCCCGCTCCACGGGGCCTCGACGATTCAGGTCATGAAGAGGGCCGACGAGGCGTTGTATCTCGCGAAGCAGCGTGGCGGCGACGAGATCGCCGCGTTCGCACACTGAACCTCGATGCCGCGGAGTCCGAGCACCGGAGTATCGTGCAGAGCTCGTGACGCCAAACCGTTGTTTCCTAACGTGGGCGAAGGGCAGGGCGTCCGGTTCGTAGGAGCTCTGCGCCAGGCTTCAGCCTGGCAGCGATCGGGGGTCACGAGCGCTGCGTATGGCCGTTCCGTCGCCTGGCTTCAGCCAGGCCGCCGAACGGGGAGGCGGCGAGAGCGTGGGGCGCGACCTACGACACGATCAGCGGCGGATAGGGCGGCCCGAGCAGCACCCCTGACCTGTGGCTCCCGCCTGCGATGCCGCGGGCCATCTCGAGCGCTGCCGTGATGCTGTGGGTCGGGACGAAGCCGAGGGCACGCGCCGCACCGGCGGCCCGGCAGCCGGCGACGAGTACGCGCCCGGCGCGATCGAGGGCCGGCCGGCACGTGGCCCAGTCGGCGTACGGGAGAAGTGGATGAGGTGCCTGCCCGTCCCGGTACGTGGCGAGCGCGCGCTCGTCGCCCGCTGCCGCCTCGCGACCAGCTGCGAGTTGCTCGTCCGTTCCGCCGTCGCGGAGAATCTGGAAGAGCGCCCGGTACGGCGCCTGCGGCCCGTGTCCGAAGTTCCGCCTGAGGTCGTGGAGAAGCACGATCGTCCCACCGTCTGCGAGTGGCGAGGCATCACGCCAGAGGCGCATCGCGTGCCCGAGGCCGGTCGCCGCGGCGGTGATGGGATTCACCGGTTCCCGCGGCACGTTGAGCCCACTCCAGGCGAGCGGTACGACGAGCGTGTCGAGCTGACCTTGGAAATGGGTGCCGCGGAGCGAGATGCCTCGAAGCAGCGCCTCGGTGTGAGCCACGGCCGGAGGACCGGCGAACACTCCCGTCGTCGCGAGCTCGCGTCCGACTCGCTTCAGGGTCTGCTCGCGCAGCGCTCCCGGGAGGACGTTGAGAACACGTCGCAACGGTGACCGGGCGAGCGAGGTGAGCGCCTGCGGGGACGAGGGGTAGTCGCGATGGCTTCCCGTCATATGTGGGTGATCGAGGACGAGCGATACGCCGATCACCCGCGTCCTACGATTGAGCGCCGCCGCTAACGCGGCCGCGAGCGCGCCGGTCGGTGAATGGGCTGGAGCAAGCAGTGACGGTGCCGGCTTTGCCGCGGCGATCGTGCTCGCCCCACAACACGAGAGCAGCGCGGAGGCACCCCCTCGCTCGGAGGTCTCCGCTGCCGTCACGCAGACGACCAGGTCGGCCTCGATGAGCGCGCGGTGAATCGTGACGGAGACTGCACCGCCCAGGTCCAGCTGCTCGAGCTCGGGGCTCGTTGCATCGTGCACGGCGACCGCGCCGCGATAGTCGCGAGCCTGCACAGGCCGCAGCACCGACTCGAGCTCTCGACGACCTGCGCGGCGCCCGAGGCCACCCGCAACCAGGATCGTGTGATTCGTAGCCGGCATCCCGAGGCGCTCGAGCTCGTCGACGACCGCAGCAACGGCCTCCTGGCGTGGATCGATCGAGACTCCGGGGAGGGGGAGGCAAGGTGGCTCGACGACGATCGCAACCCTGCCGCCCGGCGTGACGAGGTCGTGGAGAGATGATCCGGAGAGTGGGTAGCGGAGGGCCTCACCGACCGCGGCCGTGACATCCCGCAGCGACTCGAGGGGAGGTGGCGGCGTCAGGAGAACGGCATCGTCGGGAATGCCGATCAGCGGAATGCGGGAGCCGGAAAGCAGGGGAACGCGTGTCACTCCCTCATCCAACCATTGCGGCGCCCTGCGTGTCCGATCGGTCAGACGATGGCGCGGTGGAGCCTGATGAATGTCGGCCGCCAGCCGAGCCGCGGCCACGCACGCGACGAGAGCAGGTTCGTCGCCCGCCAGTCCGTGACCACGCAGGGATAGCCGTCGGCGGCCGCCCAGTCGAGCACGGTCTCTGCGAGTGCCCGGCCGATGCCCGCTCCGCGCGCTCCGTCGCGTACCGCGGCGAAGCCCAGGTGTGCGGCGTGATCGGGGCGCGTGAGGCCAGAGTGCAACCCTGACTCGGTGACGGAGCAGCCGATCGCGGATCCGACCACCTCCCCGTCACGGACGGCGACGAACGTGGCGAACTTCGGATCGCCGAAGTCCTCTTCCCACTCGGCGCGTACCTCCTCGAACGGCGGCGGCCCGAGCGACGAGAAGACCGGCGAGAGCATCTGATGGGCTGGCAGGAGCAACTCGATCTCGGCGAGGGCGTCGAGATCCTCGTAGACCGCCCGCCGGATCCCGATGCCGGGCACGGCCTGTGCCAGCGGTGCGACTGGCGCCACTCGGATTGCGTGAATATGTTGCTGGCCAAAGCCCAGGCGAACCCATGCGTCGAGCACCCGAGCGTCGACCGCGGGAACGACGGCGTAGTGCGAGGTTCGGCCCCCCTCGACCCAACGTGCGGCGGCGAACGCGTAGAGATCGCGCACGTCCTCGGCCTCGTCGACCGCGTGACCCGCCGGCTCGACCCAGACGTTCGGCCCCCAGATCGGATCCTCCCGCAGGGTGCCGATCAGAAATCCGACGACGGTGCCGCCGCGGCTTGCCACGGCCCCCGACGCATCGACGGTCGCGAGCGCCTCGATCGCAGCCCGGGCAATGTCGAGCTGCTCGTACGAGGCGGGAAGGAACGGCTCCGCTACGCGGTGTGTTGCGTGTCGTCGCGCAAGGAGTGAGGCCGCCTCATCGAGGTAGTCCGCGCTGAAGGGCTGGATCTCGAGTCGGGTCATGCGTATGAGGCTACCGCCTCGTGATGCGACTCCCGGGCCGATCGGCATAGACTCGACGGATGTCTCCGAAGACGATCACGGGTGCCGAGCTCGACCTCGACGACGGGCCGGCGCGCGGCGCCGAGCTGTTCCTCGTCGACGGGAACAATCTCGCCTACCGGGCGTTCTTCGCCCTCCCGGAGGAGCTTGCGACGAGCGATGGGCTACCGACGAACGCGCTGCTCGGGTTCGGGAACATGCTCTTCAAGCTTCTCGCGGACTACCGTCCACGCGGCGTCGCGGTCGCCTGGGATACGCGGCCCGTCCATCGCGCAGCGGCAGCCCAGGCCGTCGACGTCGTCTACAAGCAGGGTCGCAAGCCGATGCCCGACCTGCTCCGGGAACAGTTCCCGCACTTCAGGCCTATCGTCGAGGCCTTCGGTTATCGCAACCTCGAGTTCGAAGGGTGGGAAGCCGACGACGTGATTGCCACGATCGCGTCGCGCGCGGACGAGGCCGGCGTGAAGACGTGCGTTGTCTCGACCGATCGTGACGCCTTCCAGCTCTGCTCCGAGAACGTGACGCTGATGATGACGCCGCGTGGCGTCTCCGACGTCAACGTCTACACCCCCGAGCGTGTCGAGCTCCGCTACGGAGTCCGTCCCGATCAGGTGCCGGACTTCATCGGCCTCAAGGGCGATACGTCGGACAACATCCCCGGCATCCCCGGGATCGGCGACAAGACAGCAGGACAGCTCATCGCCCAGTACGGCTCGCTCGAGGAAGTGATCGCGCACGCGGCCGACCTCTCACCTGCGCGCGGCAAGGCGGTCAGGGAGAACGCCGACCAGGCACGTGTATCGAAGAGCCTCGCGACGATGCGGCGCGATCTTCCGCTCGACGTCGATCCGACGGCGCTCGTGTCCGGAGCTCCTGATCGCTCTCAGCTGAAGGAGATGTTTCGCCGCTTCGAGTTCCGCAATCTACTCAACCGCGTCGATGAGCTCGACGAGGCAGTTCCCGCGCAGGAGCGCGAGAAGCTCGAGGGCCAGGCGGTGGGGTGGAGCGAGGGTGTGCTCCAATCGGTGAGGGGCACGGTCGGCGTGGCGATTGAAGACGGCCGAATCGCTGTCGCCGACGGCACTGCCGTCATTGTCGCCGGCTGGGAGCCGGCGCAACCGTCGCTGCTTCGTGACGCGGAGGTCGTGGCGCACGACGCAAAGGCGCTGAAGCTGCCGTTCGCTCCCGTCGACGACACGATGCTCGCCGCATATCTCATCGAGCCCGGCCGGTCCGCGTACCTGATCGACGATCTCGCCGCCGAGTACGGCATCGAGATTGAGCCGGAGCCGGTGGCCGAGGAGACGACGGCGTTGCTCGTCCGTCACGCGGAGGCGACGAGGCGGCTCGCAGGCCCGATGCGCGAAAGGCTCGTCGACAGAGGGTCGCTCGAGCTGTACGAGCGCATCGAGCTGCCGCTCACCGCAGTCCTCGCTGCGATGGAAACCGCCGGCGTCAAGAGCGACACCTACCGGATGGGGGAGATCACCGCCCGTCTGCGCGATCGCGTCGAGGAGCTCGAGGCGAACGCGACGGATCTCGCGGGCGAGGAGTTCATGCTCGGCTCCACGCAACAGGTGGCGAGGATCCTCTTCGAGAAGCTCGGGCTCGAGCCCGGCCGAAAGGGGAAGACGGGGTACTCCACCGACAGTCGTGTTCTGCGTGGGCTGCGCGACAAGCACGAGATCGTTGCGGTCGTCGAGGAGTGGCGCGAATACTCGAAGCTCCTGAACACGTATCTCCTGCCACTGCCGTCGTTGATCTCGGAGCACGACGGGCGCCTCCACACGACCTTCAACCAGGCCGTTGCGGCGACGGGGCGACTTTCGACGTCGAACCCGAACCTTCAGTCGATCCCGGTGCGCACCGATCTCGGCCGCCAGATTCGCTCGGCCTTCATCGCCGAGGACGGCCACCGGCTGCTCTCCGTCGACTACAGCCAGGTGGAGCTGCGGATTCTCGCGCACGTCTCCGGCGAGCCGGTCTTGCGTGAGGCGTTCGAGCGTGGGGAAGACATCCACACGCGCACGGCGGCCGAGGTGCTCGGCAAGAATCCGGCGACGCTCACGCGATCGGAGCGCGACATCGCAAAAATGGTCAACTTCGGGATCATCTACGGCATCTCGTCCTTCGGGCTCGCGGAGAACCTCGAGATCCCTCGTGACGAGGCGCAGACGTACATCGACACGTATCTCGCACGCTTCCCGCGTGTGCAGGAGTTCATCGCGCGGACGATCGCGCAGGCAGCCGCCGATGGCTACGTGACGACGCTCCTCGGGCGACGTCGGCCGATCCCCGAGCTCCGCGCTTCGAACCGCCAGACCCGCTCGCTCGGCGAGCGCCTCGCCGTGAATACCGTCATGCAGGGCACCGCAGCCGACGTGATCAAGGTGGCGATGATCCGCACGCATGATCGCCTTTTAGCAGAGGGTCGGAGTGCTCGCATCGTCCTCCAGGTGCACGACGAGCTCCTGCTCGAGATCCCGGACACCGAGCTCAGCGGGGTACGAGAGCTCGTGCGCGAGGAGATGGTCGGCGCGTATCCGCTCGACCCACCGCTCGCAGTCGACGTGGGTTCCGGTGACAACTGGGCCGACGCCAAGTAGCGCTCGAGGGCCTCTTCCGGCCTGATCGACGGGCGGTCGACGTTCTCCAGAGGTCGGGTCGAAAAAGGGCGATTCGTCGCTATACTCGTCGTTCGCCCATGGCCAACCAACCTACCGAGAGCACCCAAATGTCCACTATGGAAATTCCCGTCCTCGAAGACGGTGTCTGGATCGTCGGCCCCGATGGGGAGCTGATTCCCGACTACGACGCAACCTTCCCGCCCATCAACGAGGGCGAGGTCGTGCACGGCACGGTCGTGCGCGTCGACAAGGACGAGGTGCTCGTCGACATCGGTTACAAGTCCGAAGGCGTGATCCCGGTCTCCGAGCTGTCGATCCGACGCTCGGTCAACCCGGCCGACGAGGTGTCGCTCGGTGAGGAGATCGACGCGCTCGTGATGACGAAGGAGGACGCCGAGGGGCGTCTTATCCTCTCCAAGAAGCGTGCGCGCTTCGAGCTCGCCTGGAAGGCGATCGAGGCTGCTGCAGAGAGTGGGGAGGCCGTCAACGGCCGCGTGATCGAGGTCGTCAAGGGTGGGCTCATTCTCGATCTTGGCGTCCGCGGCTTCCTGCCGGCATCGCTCGTCGACATCCGGCGCGTGCAGGATCTGGACGAGTTCACGGGCAAGGAGCTCCGCTGCAAGGTCATCGAGCTCAACCGCTCGCGCAACAACGTCGTTCTCTCCCGCCGGGCCGTCCTCGAGGACGAGCGCAAGGAGATGCGCCAGGGGATTCTCGATCGGCTCAATCCCGGTGACGTCGTCGACGGCCAGATCTCCAACATCGTCGACTTCGGCGCCTTCGTCGACCTCGACGGGATGGATGGCCTCATCCACATCTCCGAACTCTCCTGGAGCCACGTCAACCATCCTTCCGAGATCCTCGAGATCGGCCAGACGGTGCAGGTCAAGGTGCTCGACATCGACCGCGAGCGCCAGCGGATCTCGCTCGGTCTCAAGCAGACGCAGTCGGACCCGTGGCAGCAGGTGCTCGAGCACTATCACGAGGAGGATGTGGTGGAGGGTCGTGTGACGAAGGTCGTCACGTTCGGCGCCTTCGTCGAGATCCTGCCCGGTGTCGAAGGGCTCGTGCACATCTCGGAGCTCGCCCAGCATCACGTGGAGAACCCGCGGGAGGTCGTCTCGCAGGGTGATCCTGTCAACGTGCTCATCCTCGAGATCGACGGAGACCGCCGCCGTCTCTCACTCTCGCTGAAGCGTGTCGAGGAAGGCGCCGAGCCGCTCCCGCGCGCCGACGGCGGAGAGTCCGTCCACCTGACACCGAACCTGAGGCTCTCCGAGGAGGCATTCCCCGCGGGGTCCGCGTCCGAAGGAGACGCGATGAGCGACATCAACCCCGAGGCCGTCGAGCTTGCCGGCGAGTCGCTCGCACTCGACGCAGACGCGCAGGAACTAGCCGTCGAGGCCGTCGTCGCGGAGGAGGTTGCGATCGAGCTGGCCGAGGAGGCCGTCGTCGCCGAGGCCGTTGCGATCGAGCTGGCCGAGGAAGCGATCGTTGCCGATGCCGTTGCGGTCGAGCTCTCCGAGGAGGCAGTCGTCGAGGAGATCGTCGCCGAGGAGCTCGCCGAGGAAGCAGCTGCCCTCGCCGACGAAGGCCCCGCGGCCTGAGCGACCCGGCTGACGCTTCTCCCCGCCCGATCGCACTCGCGATCACCGGCGGGATCGGTGCAGGAAAGAGCACCGTGCTCGCGGCCCTCCGTGCGCACGGTGCAGCGACGGTCTCGAGCGACGAGATCGTCCATCATCTCTTGCGCGCCGATCTCGACGTGCGCAAGGCGCTCGTGGAACGGCTCGGCGAGGGAGTTCTGGAGGAGGATGGGATCCCCGATCGCGCCGCGATCGCGGCGATCGTCTTCGACGACGCCGAGGCGCTCGCGTTTCTCGAAGCTCTGCTCCATCCGCTCGTCTCGCGTGAGTACCTGATCTGGCGCGAGCAACTCGCTGCGCTCGACGCACCGCCGCGCGTCTGCGCCACCGAAGTGCCGCTCCTCTACGAGTCGGGAGGAGAGACCCGATTCGACCGCGTCGTCGTCGTCACTGCTCCCCGGCAGCTGCGCGAGCAACGCCGTCATGCACCGGAGGACAACCGGGAGGCCCGACTGCTCGACGAGGGGGAGAAGATCAAGCGGGCCGACTACCACTTCGTCAACACGGGAACGCCGGAGGACCTCGACAACTGGGTCGCAGGCCTCATGGAAGAGCTGACGAACGAGACGTCGTGAGACGCATCGTCACCGCGTTCGCGGCGATTGCGATCATCGCCTCGTCGGCTGTTCCGTTCGGCTGTGGTCAGGTCGATCGCATCCGCTACCCGTTGCGCTACGAGCAGATCATCCGAAATCACGCGAAGAACTATGACCTCGACCCGGCGCTCCTTGCCGCCGTGATCTATACCGAGAGTCGCTTCAATGCCCGTGCGGAGTCGTCGGCCGGGGCGATCGGGCTCATGCAGCTGCTCCCCGAAACAGCTCGCGGGATCTCGGTTCGCACTGGCGGAAACGGCTTCGTCGTGAAGGATCTCTACGTGCCGGAGATCAACGTCCGCTACGGCGCCTGGTACCTGCGCAACATGCTCAATCGCTACTCGGACGAGCGCACAGCACTCGCTGCCTACCACGCGGGGCCAGGGAACGTCGACCGGTGGCGGGAGCAGGGCGTGGAGATCCAGTTTCCCGAGACACGCGACTACGTCGACAACGTCGAGAAGGCCAAGCGCATCTACGCCGACAGGTACGCGAAGGAGCTCGGGCTCGGGTAGCGTGCCGCCGATGGCCGACCCTCGCGATCGCGAATACGCCGAGCTGATCGTCGACGGCTGCCTCGGCGTTCAGCCCGGATGGCAGGTCTTCGTCGGCGGGAACCCACAGGCACGGCCGCTCCTCGAGGAAGTGTGCGGCGCGGTCGCGCGGCGCGGAGCGTACGCGCTGCTGCGGGTCTCGTTCGAAGGCTTCCTCGCGCAATCGCTGAGCTGGGTGTCGGACGCGCCTCTCGAGCTGCTCGAGAAGCCGGCGAGCGTGACCGTCAGCGAGCTCGCGACCATTGACGCGATGCTCTTCGTCGCGGCTCCCGACAACACGCGCGCTTCCATGGCGATCCCGAGTGAGCGCACGCCTGTCGCTCGAGGGTCGCGCCATGAAGGTCGACGCGCTCGGCTCAAACCTCCCCGGAGGCGAGTTCTTCGGCTGCCCGATCGAGGATTCCGCAGAAGGGGTGATCTCGTTCGCCGAGTTCCCCGCTGTGTATCGCGGTCACGAGATGACGGGGATCCGCCTCGTCTTCGAGGCCGGTCGTGTCGTTGACGCCTCCGCCGAGACCAACGAGGCGTACCTGATCGAGACGCTCGACACCGACGAGGGCGCCCGTCGGCTCGGCGAGCTCGGGATCGGCTGCAACCCCGGGATCACGCAGTACATGAAGAACACGCTGTTCGACGAGAAGATGAACGGCACGGTGCACCTCGCCGTGGGCAACAGCTACACCGACGTCGGCGGCGTCAACCAGTCGGCGATTCACTGGGATCTCGTCAAGGATCTCCGTCTCCCGGGATGCCGGATCGAGCTCGACGGTGTCGTCGTCCAGAGTGAAGGCACGTGGCTCGTGGGGTAGGTCGGGTGTGCCCGTTGCGCTCATCGAGAAGGGAGCATCCGTGAGGGGCGAGTCAACGCTCTCGCGAGTCGCAGCGGTGGTTCCATTCGCGATCTTCGCGTTCCGGCGAGCGGCGCCGGGTCTGCCGCTAGCCGCTTGATGGAGGCGGTGGCTCCACTGGTGGAGGAGGCGAAACGACGTCGGCGAGCATGTGATTCCACAGGTTCGTGAGCAGCCTGCTGATCGGCCAGAATGTCGCAGAACCACCGAAGTCGAGTGTGCCCGCCGAGAAGACGCGTGCGCCCGCCTCGGTCTCGTAATAGGTCATCTCGCCGCTCAGCCCGGGCCCGAAGAGGTCAACGACGCGTGCGAGGACGATCGTTCCAAGAGGGGAGTCGGGCGTCGCCATGTCGATCTCGATTCCGTAGCCACCGACCGTCTCCCCGAAGGTCGACCCGGTGACGAGCCCGGTCTTGTCGAAGAGCCAGGGCGCAGCCTCGGCCGCGACGACGGTGTACGCGCCCTGGCGGCGGCCGTCGTCGTTCGCCCGGTACTGCACGCCCAGCAATCGCGCCTCCGGACGCCCGAGCTCGCGCCACTGCCGTACGCGGCGAAGCGTCGTCCCGTCCGTCTCCACGTTCCAGAAGAAGTTGTTGGCGGAGAGGAAGATGAGTCTGCCGCCAAGGTCGCGGAACCGCTCGACGACGTCGTAGGCGTGTGCGGTCATGTACTCGCTGTG
The DNA here is from genome assembly GCA_026785685.1 of Thermoleophilia bacterium. Lineage (GTDB taxonomy): Bacteria > Actinomycetota > Thermoleophilia > Gaiellales > Gaiellaceae > Gaiella. The sequence goes on along the minus strand of JAJAZN010000310.1, from coordinate 6,441 downwards.
CCCGGGGAAGACGAGGAGGTCGTAGCGCGCTCGCAGGTCATCACCGGTCGCGAAGGTCTCGAGATCGTCGTCTGCCGCGAAATCCGGCGTCCTTCCGGTGCGAGCGAGCCAGCGCAGGAACGCGCGGTCGTAGGTCTTGAACCGCGGTGGTACACCCCGATCGCGGTAGGGACGGAGGAGATCGACACGCGGGCTGCCCCCCGCATACCACGTGTCGCCCCACCCGTCGCCGTCACGGTCGTAGAAGTTGTAGGCCTGCCAGGTATTCGTCGGCATCACGATGAGCTGCTTGCGTGGCTCGGCCTCGGAGGCGCGCAGGATGAACGGCGCGAACCCGATCCGCCCGTCCTCGGTGGTCAATCGTGCGGCGTAGACACCGGGTGGCCAGCCGCCGGCCTGGACGGTGATCGTCACCGGCCCGGATCGCTTTCCGGTCCAGTCGAGCGGCACGGGGTCACCCTTGGGTGCGCCCGCGAGCTCGTCGTTGCGCTCCGTGCTCACCGCCTCCGGCCCGCAGCGGCGAAACTGCAGTGTCAGTGCCGGTGCGGCGGCGGGGATTCGGAGCTCCATCGGCTCGCCCGGGACGTACGAGCGGTGAATGAACGACGCCTCGATGCCGAGAACACGGACGACGGGCGCCTTCTGCTGCAAAACGGACAGGGGACGTCGAGCGCCGAGCACCGTCTTGCGCCCCGCTCGATCGACCACGGTGAGGCGCATGACATACGAGCCGACGGGGGTACCGAGGTCAGGAGCCCAGTCGACGACGTGCTCGCCACGTCCGAGCCGCGCGTTCGTCTCCCAGACGACGCGGCTCGCTCGCAGCGCTGTCTGGACAGCCTCGAGCTTGATCGAGGCTGGCCCCGGGAGCCGGAACCTGATCGCGGCCACGTCTCGCCCGACTATCCCAGGCGACACGGTCGCGAGGAGCGTGCGATCGCCCGCGTAGCGACGCCCGATATTCCTGGCCGACACGCTCAGCGCGGCCGGTGCGCGGCCGACCGCTGCAACGGCTGCACCGGGCGCGAGACCGAGCATGAGCAACGCGCCCCCGCCGCGCTTCAGCAGCCGGGCGCGATTCAGCATGTCGGCCATGACGGGAACCGTAGACGAGCGAGATGAACGATCTGTTTGCCCGGCTACGGGACAGAGAGTCGCGACCAGAGGTTCTCGAGCATCCGCGAGACGACCGGGAGCAGCGCTGTGCCGCCGAAGTCGATCGCGCCGGCAGCGAACACCTTCGCGCCGATCGGCGTCTCGTAGTACGTCATCTGAGCGGTGAACGTCGGCCCGTAGAGCTCGGGGATCTCAGCGAGCACGATCGTGCCCGGCGGACTCGCCTTCGTCGTGGCATCGATCTCGATGCCATAGCCGCCGAGCTCCTGGCCGAACTCGGCTCCGTCCGAGAGGTCGGTGCCGACAAACAGCCAGGGCGCGGTCGTCGTCCCGCGCACGATGAACGGCCGCTGGATCCGCCCGTCGTCGTTGCCGCGGTACTGGACGCCGCGCAACGCCGATTCCGGTCGTCCGATGTCGCGCCACTTCCGGGTACGGGTCAGCGTGCCGCCGCGCCGCTGCACCTGCCAGAAGAAGTTGTTTGCGGAGAGGAAAATCAGGTTGCCGCCGAGGTCGCGATAGCGCTCGACCGCATCGAACTCCCTCGGCGTCACGTACTCCGTGTGCCCGCCGAAGATGACGAGGTCGTAGAGCTTCGCGAGCGTATCCCCGTTCAGCACCTCGAGGTCGGTCTCGCTGAGATAATCCGGCTGCTTGCCGCGCTGCGCGAGCCAACGGAGGAAGCCGAGGTCATACTTTCTGTACTGGGGTGGAACGCCGCGGCGGAGAAACGCACGCCCGAGACGCACCGTGCTCTGCGAGCCCTTTGCGTACCAGGTGTCACCCCAGCCGTTGCCGTTTTCGTCGCGGAAGTTGTACGCCTGCCAGGTGTTCGTGGGAAGGATCACGGCAACGCGTGTCGCGCCGAGTTGCGCGGGACGCAGAACGAAGGGGGCAAATCCGATGCGGCCGTTCTCATCGGTGAGCTTCGCGAAGTAGAGGCCCGAGGCCCAGTTCCCGATCGGTACGGTCGCCGTCCCCGGCCCGTCGAGACCCGACCAGCCGACGTTCACCGGGTCTGTCACCGGAACCCCGTTCATCAGCGTGTCGTTGTACGTCGGGACGTCTTCGGGCCCCGCGCGGAAGACCTGTAGCGACAACGCAGACGCGTCGGTCTCGACGGCAAGCGTTGCGGTGTCGCCCGGGACGTAGCTCTCGCGGGTGAACCCGGCCTCGACGCCGAGGACGCGGATGACGGGTGCCGTTGGTCTGCGGCCGGTCTCGGCGTTCGCCGCCCCGTACGTGCGACGGTTTCCTGCCGCATCACTGACGTTGAGAAGCGTGAGATACGTCCGCGGAGCGGTCGTCGGATCGGGACTCCAGTTGAACACGTGACGCCCAGGCCCGAACGTCGCAACCTTCTCGTAGATGACCTCCGGGCGACTCAACGTACGCGCGATTCGCAGCCGGACCGTCGCCCGTTCGGTAAGCGTGAAGCTGATCTTCGCCATCTCGCGGACGCCGTCTCCGTTCGGGGAGATCGTCACGAACAGGCGCCGGTCGCCCGCGTACTTCCCCGGCGAGAGAGTCAAGGCGCGCAGCCCGACGAGTTGCGGAGCCGTGCGGTCGACCTGCACCGGCTTCGCGGAGGACGTCGCGGCGACGATCAGCCCGCCGGCTATGAGGAGCGCCACGGTGAGCGTCGCAATCCGTAGGCCCATGCGAACGAGATTGTAGCGGCGGTTTCCCTTCAGCCAGGGAGCAGCGCGAGCGCCTCACAGTGGCGCGGGCGGACGACGGAGAAGTGACGTTGGTCGAGCGTCGCCACCTTGAGTTCGCCGAGCGTCTCGCACGTGGCGATCACCGAGGCGTCGACAAACCCGAGACGCAGGTCGCGATACTCCGCCTCGAGCGCGGCCGCGCGGACGACGTCCCCCTCATCGGGCCAGACGAGCCGATACGCACCCATCGAGATATCCTCCGTGAATCTCAGCCAACCCGACACGAGATCGCGCTTGCGAAGGAAGTAGTCGATCTCGGCGAGGGTTGCTCCCGGAATGACGAGGTCTTCGAGCGTCGCTCCGGCGAGCGCTACGCACTCCTCGTGATGCGCGTCATCCACATCGAGCAGCGCGATCGTGACGCCGGTGTCGAGAACGAGAGCCACCGCTACGCGGACGGAGATTCGTCTTGATAGGGCGCGTCCTCGTCCTGCCAGCTCCGATCGGCGAGACCCCCGTGCCCGCTCGAGACGATCCCGAAGCGCGGGCGCCTCGATCGTCGCACCTCGTCCGCGCGGGCTGCGACGAGCTCCCGCAGGACGTGAGCAAGCGACACGCCGCGGCGCCGCGCTTCGCCCTCGAGGACGGTGAGATCGTCCGTCTCGGCAGCCAACGTCGTACGGCGAATCATGCATCGGATGCTAGCATCGTACAGACGTTCGTGCAACTGATACGGTTGCGGACGATGGCCGAGCTGCGCGTCACCGCCGACTACACGCCGACCGGCGATCAGCCGAAGGCGATCGGCGAGCTCTGCAGCTCACTCGAAGCAGGCAACCGCTTCCAGACCCTGCTCGGGGCGACGGGAACCGGGAAGACCGCCACGATGGCGTGGCTGATCGAGAAGCTGCAGCGACCGGCGCTCGTGATTGCGCACAACAAGACGCTCGCCGCGCAGCTGTGCAACGAGTTCCGCGAGTTTTTCCCCGCGAACGCGGTCGAGTACTTCGTCTCCTACTACGACTACTACCAGCCGGAGGCGTACGTTCCACAGGCCGACCTCTACATCGAGAAGGACTCGTCCCGTAACGACGACATCGACCGACTCCGCCACGCCGCCACGGCATCGCTCCTCTCGCGGCGCGACACCGTGATCGTCGCCTCGGTTTCGTGCATCTACGGTCTCGGCTCGCCCGAGGAATACGAGAAGCGGCTCGTCAACCTCGCGGTGGGGGAGGAGCACGACCGCGACGAGCTCCTCCGAAAGCTGATCGACACGCAGTACGTCCGCAACGACACGCTGCTCGGGCGAGGCCGGTTCCGCGTCAAGGGAGACGTGATCGAGGTGCAGCCGGCCTCGGCAGAGACGGCCTATCGGATCTCGCTCTTTGGCGACGAGGTCGAGCAGATCACGCACTTCGATCCCCTGACCGGGGAGGTCTACGCAAAGCTCGACAACCTGACGATCTTTCCTGCCACGCAGTACGTGACGTCGAAGCCGACGATCGAGGCGGCGATGGGTGGGCTACGAGGAGAGCTCGAGAGTCAGATCCAGCAGTTCGAGGCCGAGGGCAAGCTCCTCGAGGCGCATCGGATCCGGCAGCGCACCGAGTACGACATGGAGATGATGCGAGAGCTCGGCTTCTGCAACGGGATCGAGAACTACTCGAGGTTGCTCGAGGGCCGCCCCCCCGGCTCACCGCCGCATACCCTGCTCGATTACTTCCCCTCGGACTTCCTCTGCTTCATCGACGAATCCCACCAGTCGGTTCCGCAGATCGGTGGAATGTACGAGGGCGATCGTTCCCGTAAGCAGACGCTCGTCGACTTCGGATTTCGGCTGCCGTCCGCGCTCGACAACCGGCCGCTCCGCTTCGACGAGTTCCTGCAGAGGGTCGGGCAGACGATCTTCGTCTCGGCAACGCCCGGGGCGTACGAGCTGCGCAACTCGGCCGTCATCAGTGAGCAGCTGATCCGGCCGACCGGGATCGTCGACCCCGTTGTCGAGCTCCGCGCGACGAAGAACCAGATCGATGACCTTCTCGGAGAGATTCGCAAGCGCTCCGACGTCGGCGAGCGGGTGCTCGTGACGACGCTGACGAAGAAGATGTCGGAGGATCTGACGGACTACCTGCTCGAGGCAGGCGTCAAGACGCGATATCTCCACTCCGAGATCGACACGCTCGAGCGCATCCAGATCATTCGCGAGCTGCGCCTCGGAGAGTACGATGTGCTCGTCGGCGTGAACCTTCTGCGCGAGGGCCTCGACCTGCCCGAGGTCTCGCTCGTCGCCGTGCTCGACGCCGACAAGGAGGGCTTTCTGCGCGGCAAGACGGCCCTCGTGCAGACGATCGGCCGCGCGGCTCGCAACGTCAACGGTCGCGTGTTGCTCTACGGCGACAAGGTGACCGAGGCGATCCAGTTCGCCGTCGACGAGACGGACCGGCGTCGGGCCAAGCAGCTCGCCTACAACGAGGAGCACGGGATCACACCGGAGAACATCGTCAAGGGAGTCTCCGATATCGCCGAGTTCCTCACGTTGGACGCACCGACTGTGCCGGGGCGGAGGCGGCGCGGCAAGGAGAAGATCGAGGGCCTCGATCCGGCCGAGCTCGAGAAGCTCGTGGTCACACTCGAGGAGGAGATGTTCGTCGCCGCCGAGGAGCTCCGGTTCGAGTACGCGGCGAAGCTCCGCGACGAGATCAAGCAGTTGCGGCGGGAGCTCCAGGCGCTCGCGGGGGCTTGACCGGAGCCTTCGAACATGACATACTTTGTGTATGTCAAAAATGATTACAGTACGTATGCCGGAGGATCGCGTGGCGCAGGTCGACGGTCTCGTCGCTGCCGGGACCTACCCGACGCGCGCCAGCTTCATCGTCGAGGCGATCAACCGCCTCGTCGACGAGCTGGAGCAGCGCGAGATCGACCGGCAGATCGTCGAGGGCTACACCCGCATCCCACAGACGGATGAGGAGCTGCGGTGGGCAGAGGCTTCGGCACGGCGCTCGATCGAAGAGGAGCCGTGGTGAGGAGGGGTGAGATGTGGTGGGTCGAGGACCCCGCAGCCGGCCGTCGTCCCCACCTGGTCTTCATGCGTAGCGCGGCGATCCCGTCACTCGGCTCCGTCATCGCCGTGCCTGCAACGACGACGGTTCGGGGAATTCCGACCGAGGTCGGTCTCGGCCGGGAGGATGGGATGCTGCGAGAGTGTGTGCTGTCGCTCGACAACACAACGCTCCTGCCGAAGAGCTACTTCGTCGAGCAGATCTGCACGCTCGGCCCGGAGCGGATGGCAAGCGTGTGCCGCGCCCTCGGCCACGCGACTGGTTGCTGACGCGGGACAGCCCTCAGGCCGGTGCGTAGACCTCGATGCCCGCCCCAATGCCCCGGGCTCGCGCGAGTGCTGCATCGCAGGTGACCAGGGGGGCGTCGAGCGCCTCGGCGAGCGCGATGTACATGGCGTCGTGGACACGTCTGCCCGTTTCCCCGGCTTCGGCGCTACGCTCCCACCATGTGCAGGAACATCAAGCAACTCCACAATTTCGAGCCACCTGCGACCAACGATGAGGTACACGCCGCGGCGCTGCAGTACGTGCGCAAGATCAGCGGAACGACGAAGCCTTCTAAGGCGAACGAGGCCGTGTTCGTACGAGCTGTGCTCGAG
>JAJAZN010000309.1 GCA_026785685.1 Thermoleophilia bacterium | reverse complement strand
GGGCTGACCGGAGTGGTGGTTGCCGTCGTCGCCCGCGCTGCGCCGCCTGGCCCGTTCCTGCTCGCCACCACGACGACCTTGCTGGGATCGCTCGTCGCGGCTCTCGCCCTCTTCGGCATCCTCGCCTCTGGTTCCTGGATCTGGCTCGGGGCCTCGAGAGGTCTCAAGTCATTGGCGGCGACGGCGTGGCTCGTTGGGCTCAGCGCAGCCGCGATCCCGGTGGGCGTGGTCGGCCTTGCTGCGGGCGTCGCCTCAGGAGCTGACCCTTCTACGACCGGCGTCGTATTTGTTCTCGTCGTGATGGGAGCGGCCGTCGCAACGATCGCGGGTTCGATCGTGCCCTGGCAGGGAGACGGCGTTGGCGATCAGCTCAGCGCCGTTACCATGTTCATGGCTGTTGCCCTCGCGACCTCATTCGCAATCGGGCTCGTCGCGCCGCGCCTCACGATGCTTGGCCTGCCCGATCCCGGAATCGCGGTTCTGCTCTGCGGGGTCTTCTCCCTGCTGGCGAGCGCGACCCTCGTTCGACGTCTCGAAGGTCGAGCGCGATGATCGCCACGTCGGATCGGATCGATCTCGCCTCGGGTGTCTCGCTGTCGAATGCCCACGTCGCGGATGTCGTCCGTGGTCGCAGCTGGCCACTCAACAACAGCGGCGTCTTCATCCTCGAACGCGTGGGGCACCGGCTCGACGTCGTCGTGCGCGAGTTCGCCGAGGCCTTCGACCTGCCGCTCGACGTCGCGAGGTTCGACGCACTCCAGTTCATCTGGACGCTGAACGCCCTGGCTCTCGTCAACGTCATTCAGAGCGGATCGCGCCTTCGGCGGATGAAAGATTGGCTCGGCTTCGCTCTGCGCCTTGCACCAGCAGGTGCGCTTCCGACGCCGATCACCTGCCGGCATCCGCTCGATACCGGAGGCGCTCTCCGAGGCGTCGTCAGCAGCCTCAGGGCCTCCACTGCCCGCGTTGTTGCGATCGCGGCCGCGTCGACGGTCGCTCTCCTTCCTCTCGTCGCGACCGTGGGTGGGGCCGGTCGGCTCGGGTACCTGGCAGTGGCCCTCGGAATCGCTACGGGGATGGGGGTAGGGCTGCACGAAGCCGGTCATGTCGCGTCGCTTCGCGGAGTCCCTAGCGCTCTCGTAACCCGGGGCCGTCGAACCTACGTGTTGCACGCCCCTGTCGGGCCGGTCCGTCGGTCGTTCGTGGCCGTCTCAGGCCCCGCGCTCGCGGCGGCGACGGGGCTTGTACTCGTTGTTCTCGGGGTCGCGGGCTCCGAGCCCGAGGTCTTGATTTCTGGACTGCCGTTTGTTGCGCATGCTCTCTCCCTCACGGTGATCGGTGGCGATGGGAGGGCGGCGTGCGGAATCTGAAGGCCTTCGCGCTCGGCTCGATCGCATTCGGAGTCCTGGCATACGCCGGAGCTGCTGCGCTCGCCGTCGGAGCGCAGGCTGCCGGCCGATCGCTCGTGGTCGGGCTCGGCCCGCTCGTCGTCGTTTCTGTCGAGCGCGAGACGTCGGCGGCCGTCACGACGTTCGGGCCGGGACTCCTCGCGCTCGCAATCTTTGGGGGATGTGTGAACGTCGCAGCTGCGCGGCTCCTTCAGCGGAGGGCGGGAGGTCGGGGCGATGGAGTAGGATGACTCCCCATGGCCTGGGAAATCATCTTCATGTTGGTGATCCTGAAGATCCCCATCGTGTATATCGCCGTCGTTATCTGGTGGGCGATCCAGGCCGAGCCGGATCCCAGGGAACCCGTCGGGGTCACCGCGGTCTCGGACACCCCCCCACCGGGCAGTCCTCCTCGCGCACGGAGGCCGAGGGGCCGCCGGCCAGGGCGCCCGCACACGCCGGGGCACGGTAGTGGCACCACGCGAGGGGTGCAAAGGGGTACGGTTCGGTCATGAGCACGCTCGAATCGCAGAACCGCCATTCGTCGGCCGACGTGATCGCGGGATTGCTTGCCTCAGCATCGATCATCCTGTCTGCGATCGCGATGGGATTCGGTCTGCTTCTCGAGCTCGGCGCGCGGCCCGGCCGGACGGCGTTCGTCGCAATCGTGCTGGCCCTCGTCTCGGCCCGGCTGAGTGAGAAGCACCAGTCGCTCGCTCTCAAGGCGACCCTGTTCGCGATGTTCGCTTGGGTCGTTGGCATGACGATTGCCGTGCTTACCGAGAACCCCCTCATCTGAGTGTTGCCGAGTCCGCCTGGACCGGTACATCACGTCGTATGAGTCGCGCTGACCTGAGCAGCCTGAACGCGGGGTACGTGGCCGAGATGCTCGAGTCGTACCTGGACGCTCCGGGCAGCGTGCCCGCCGAGTGGCGCGAGCTCTTCGAGAACGATCCGGGCGCGGTTGCCGGCGCCTTGCCAGGGCTTTCCGGCCTTCTGCGACAAGACGTGAACGGAGACGCACGGGTCGTTGGAATCCCGGAGTTGCCTCAGGCGACCCCCGAGAGCGGAACCGCCCGTAAGCATTCCGTCGTGTGAGGACTATCCTAACGGCGCAGCCGCAGCTGTGCCAGCTCCCGAGATCGCGTTCCGGGGACGTCCCCAGGCGGTCGCACACCCCGAAGAGGACGACTCGGGCC
>JAJAZN010000308.1 GCA_026785685.1 Thermoleophilia bacterium | reverse complement strand
CTGGAAAGGCGGTTCGTCGTAGGGCACCATCCCGAAGCCGGCGAGTCGGTCGACGAGCCCTGGCGGCTCAGCGGCCTCAGGAACGCTCCACGCCCCCTTACGCAAACCATGCGCCGACAGGATCTCCCGCGCCTCGCCGACCGTCCGCTCGAGATCCTCCTCAGCGATCGACCGCACATCGACCACGCCGGAAGAGAACCCCTCAAACAAGCCGATCACGAACCCCTCCCGGCGCACCGACTGATACGGATGCAGCGCCGGCGTGTCAGGCAGATCATCCGCAGGAAACAGCGCCGCGTCCCTGACCGCTCCGGAAATCGACATCCACCCACACTGACCGAAGTTCGCCGCGACGTCAACGCGCCGTCCCAATCCAGCCTCCCCTACCCCGATCTGCCAAATGGAGGGCTCTTGGCTCATGGGGCGCGAAGCTCCCTGGGGCCGTCGGCGCGGCCCTCATCTGGGAGGAGAACCACAAGGCAGGGGTGCTCTCCGGAGTGGTGACAGCGGTCGCCCGCCGACGAGAACCGTACGGGCGACTGCGTCAGCTCTTGCGCGGGACTCGGGTCTTGGGCCGGCGGATGACCGCATCCTCCCCGGGGAAGTTGATGGACTCGTGGCCGTCCTCCCAGCGCACACGATAGTGCTCGTGACCGGGTTCGCCAAGCACCTCGATGATCTCCCCCGTGCGTGGTGCGTCACCGACGGCGTGCCCGATGATCTCAATCCGGTCGCCCACCTCGGCGAGCAGTCCCTGAACCGTCTTGACCATGACCTACCTCCTTTCGTCAGCTACATCGTTGCATCAACGCGGACGGTCGCCATCCGGGTATGCACGGATCCGCTCCGCGGTGTTTAGTCGTGCGGGTAGCCGGGAACCCGACCGATACGGTTGCTGAGCCTTGGAGTCCGCGGAACCCGTCTATCACCCGGCCGGAGCCTCTCCGTCTCTCTGCCACACATGCTCGTTCGTCCGCGTCGTGGCCGGGCGCCTCGACCAGACGTACCTTCTCTGCCAGAACGACCGGCTCGCCGAGAAGTACCCGCGCCAACCCGTTCGTCGCTGCGCAGGCTATGCGCCGCTGAGACACGTTCCGGACGAGGACTCGAGCGCGCAATGACCACCTTCCTCCGCGCCGTCGGGGCCGCGTCAGCCTTCGTCGAGACCCGAGACGCCCGTCGCCTCACGAAGGATCACGCCTTCTGTCAGACGGGCACCATGCTAGGCGCAGCCGTCGACCACGCCGCGTCCGATTGCCGTGGCCGCCTGACTCACCGTGACATGCGCCGCGCGTAGTCGCGTGAGCACCTTCGGCGAGCGCCGGATGAACTGTACGGCAGCGTCTTTCGGCTTCGGGCCGAGGAGGAGGGCTGCCTGACAGGAGGCACGATCCTTGGCGGCGCCGACCCAGCCAACGGCGTAGAGGTAGCGGAGTACCGTCCGGCGGAAGGGTGCCTTTGCGTAGGCGGCGCGCGCCTCGGCGCCGGACACTTTCTGCTTCGCCGCGACGTTCGCCACAGCCGCCGCCGCCGTCACATCCGTCGCCGGGAGTGCCGATCCGAGCGTTCCGCCAATAGACGACACAAGGATCGCCACCGCCGCGACGATGCTGGCGTACTCGACCATCCGAACATCGTGGCCGCTTCGAGGCGCTCTGTCAATGGCGCGCTATCGCCTCTCGGCGTCCTTCTCGGGGTTGATGCCGACGTCGATCACGATCGCCCCCGGCTTCACCATGTCGCCCGTGACAATCCGCGGCAGACCCGCTGCGACGACGAGGATGTCGGCGGCACGCGTGTGCGCCTCGAGCCGACCGGCCTGCGCTGTGAACCGGGCAGGTGCTCACACACGTAGCGGCACCCGAGTTCCTCCGAGAGTCGGCGCACCCGACGCTCGCACGCACCCGCGAGCGGGAACACGTGCGCGGAAGATGGCGAACGTCTGCGCCCGTGCGTAGTCTCGTGCCTGCACCCCGGCGAAGGAAGCAGAGACATGACGATCCTGATCAGCAGAGTCGAACACTCGACCGACGGCTTCGCCACTCGAGAGGCTCACATGTCCGCACTCGTCGCGGAACTGCGCGACCGAACGGCGCTCGTCGCCGCGGGCGGCGGCGAGAAGGCGACCGAGCGCCACCGCTCGCGCGGCAAGCTGACGGCCCGGGAGCGCATCGACCGGCTGGTTGACTCCGGCACGGCCTTTCTCGAGCTGAACGCCCTCGCGGCCTGGGAGATGTACGACGGCCAGGCACCGGCAGCCGGGGTCGTAACGGGTATCGGAGTGATCGAGGGGCGCTGCTGCGTTGTCGTCGCGAACGACGCGACGGTGAAGGGAGGCTCGTACTTCCCGCTCACCGTCAAGAAGCACCTCCGGGCGCAGGAAGTCGCGCAACAAAACCACCTCCCCTGCGTCTACCTCGTGGACTCAGGGGGTGCGTTCCTCCCTCTGCAGGCTGACGTCTTCCCCGACCGTGATCACTTCGGCCGGATCTTCTTCAACCAGGCACGGATGTCAGCGCAGAACATCCCGCAGATCGCCGTCGTCATGGGCTCGTGCACCGCCGGCGGCGCGTATGTCCCTGCGATGAGCGACGAGACCGTGATCGTCGAGGGCACCGGCACCATCTTCATCGGCGGCCCCCCGCTCGTGAAGGCGGCGACCGGCGAGGAGGTGACCGCCGAGGAGCTCGGAGGCGCCAGCCTGCACACGCGACGCTCCGGCGTCGCCGACCACTACGCCGTCTCGGACGAGCACGCACTCGCGCTGGCACGGCAGATCGTGCGCCATCTCGGGGATCCCGCTCCTCCGCCCTGGGAGACCGCAACGCCCGAGGCGCCGGCTGTCGACCCGGCAGACCTGTACGGGATCGTCCCCGAGCACTACCGGCACGAGCTCGACCCCCTCGAGGTGATCGCGCGGATCGTCGACGGCAGCCGCTTCCACGAGTTCAAGGCGCTCTACGGCGACACGCTCGTGTGCGGCTTCGCGCGCATCGAGGGGCATCCCGTGGGGATCCTCGCGAACCGCGGGGTTCTCTTCGCCGAATCGGCGCGGAAGGGCGCGCATTTCGTCGAGCTTGCGTGCAAGCGTCGCATTCCACTGGTCTTCCTGCAGAACATCACGGGCTTCATGGTCGGCAAGGACGCAGAGGAACGTGGAATCGCACGCGACGGCGCCAAGCTCGTCACGGCAGTCGCCTGCGCCGATGTGCCGAAGTTCACCGTCGTCACCGGAGGCTCGTTCGGTGCGGGCAACTACGCGATGTGCGGTCGCGCCTACGGCCCCCGCCAGCTGTGGATGTGGCCGAACGCACGGATCTCGGTGATGGGCGGCGAGCAGGCGGCAGCAGTGCTCTCGATGGTCGGAGACACCGATCCCGAGGAGATCCGTGCGACCTACGAGGATGAGGGCTCGCCGTACTTCTCGACGGCACGCCTCTGGGACGACGGGATCATCGATCCGCTCGACACGCGGCGCGTTCTCGCACTCGGTCTCGCGGCTGCCGCGAACGCTCCTGTCCCGGAAACGAGCTTCGGCATCTTCCGCATGTAGACAGCGGCGCCCCGATCCGTCACCCTGACGAGGCGAGCACGGGCTGTCGTTCATCTGCGTCGGCGGTGTCCCCGGAGGGGTCTATGAGCCGTGGGCGCCACCCGAGGACTGATCTCCATTTAGGCCGTCTGCGTGCGCGCCGTCGCCTCGGAGACGAGGGTTTCGACGACCTCTTGCATCTGGCCGAGCAGCTCGTTGTCCGGCGCCGCGAGCCGGTCGGACGCCTTGCCGAGCGAGAACCCGGCGCCGACGACACGCGCACCCATGATGCCCAGAATTTTGCGGGTCTCCTCGTGCGCCCACACGCCTCCGAATGCCCCGGGGCTCGCCCCGATCACTGCGACGGGCTGTCCCCGGAAGGCGTTCGTGGCACCGGGACGGGAGCCCCAGTCGAGCGCGTTCTTGAGCGTCCCCGGGATCGAGCCGTTGTACTCCGGCGTCGCGATCAGAACCGCGTCGGCGCCGGCGACCGCAGAGCGGAGGCCTGCGACCGCAACCGAAGGCGTCTCCACCGTGTCCTCGTCGAATGGGGGAATGTCGCGCAAGCCCTTCCAGACGGCGAAATCAACGCCGCCTGGAAGGGTCTCTGCAGCAAGCTGTAGGGCTTCTGCCCAGACCGTCTTCGGTCGACTCCTGCATACGCACGGGACGCTCATGCGGGCCGTTGAAGCACGGCTGCGAGCCGAGCACGGCCTGAGTGCGAACGACTTCGAGACGCTCCTCCACCTCTCGCGCGACGAGAACGGCGCCCTGCGTCGAATCGATCTCGCGGAGCGCCTTCGTCTGACACCGTCCGGTGTGACCCGGCTGCTCGACGGGCTCGAGGAGGCCGGCCTGACCGGCCGCTGCGGCTGCCCGGCGGATGCGAGGGTCACGTACTCGGTGATCACGCACGACGGACTCGTGATGCTGCGGCTCGCATCGTGTACGCACGCCGCGGTGTGTGAGGAGTTGATCGGCGCGCGCCTCTCTCCCGCCGAGCTCGACGAGCTGTCCGCGCTGCTCGGACGGCTGCCCGGCGGCAACGACTGCGACGCCGGCTCCTGCACGGGCGGAACCCTCGCGACCGGCTGAAGCCGGCCACCGTCCATCGCGCCGGGCCGCTTGACCCTTCAGCCGGTCGCCAGGGCGGAACCGAGCAACTCGGAGAGCCCCTGCGCCTCTCCAGCCGAGAGATCCCGGAGCGGCGCTCGAACGTCCGGGAAAACGGGCACTCCCTGGGCGGCAAGGATGCGCTTCATGGCTGCCTGCCGCGGGAATCGCTCGACAGCGGCTCGGAGCGTCGCAAGCGCATCGGCGCCCTCGGCAGTGGGCGCGCGAACAACAGCCGCCACTCGCTCGGGGAAGGCGGAAGCAAGCGCCGAGACGGCACCGATAGCGCCGCCAGCGACCCCCCGGTCGATGCGCGCCTCGGGGCCGACGAACACATCGAGCCCCTCGAAGCCGAGGTAGGGCTCGAACGCCTCCCAGGGAGCGTCGCTGACCTTCATCCCGACGAAGTTCGCCGCTTGTTCTCGTAGGCGGCACAAAACGTCGAGCGCAATGGGATAGCCGCTCGTCTTCGAGAACTCGTAGACATAGAACGGCAGCGGCGCGCAGGCATGCGCAGCAGCGACGAAGTGGGCGAGCTGCGCAGTCTCGTCGAGTACGAAGTACGGAGGGCCGATCACAGCGACCGCCCTCGCACCCGCCTCCCCCGCGTCCGCGGCGAGCGCGACGGTGTCCGCCGTCGTCTGCGCCCCACAGTGAGCCGCCACGTCGAGTCGCGAAGCGGCGGCCTCGACGAACAGGCGGAGTCCGCGCTTCCGCTCCGCCACGGAGAAGAGCACGCCTTCGCCGTTCGTCCCGAACGCGAGAACACCGTCGAGTCCCGCGGCAACGTACCGGTCGAGCAGCGGCCCGAACGCGTCGTCGTCGAAATCGCCCCCTCCCCGAAGAAGCGGCGTCACCGAGGCCGCGAGTGTCCCGTGGAGCAGGGCATCGTTCAGCACACCAGGACTCTAGACTCCGAGGGCATGGACGCGCTGCGGATCGAACGGGACGACGATCTCCTCCGGATCACGCTCGCACGCCCTGACTCGCGGAACGCGTTCGACGCGAGCCTGATCGAGGAACTTGCGGAGGCGTTCGTCGACGTCGGTAAGGCCCGCGCGGTTGTGCTCGCGGGCGACGGGAAAAGCTTCTGCGCCGGAGCCGACATCGAGTGGATGCGGCGCTCTGCCGAGCTCACGCACGACGAGAACATCGCCGATGCCAACGCGCTCCGACGCATGTTCGACGCAATCGATACGTGCCCGGCACCCGTGATCGCCCTCGTTCAGGGACATGCCCTGGGTGGCGGCGCAGGGCTTGTCGCCACGGCCGATATCGCGATCGCGCACGAGCGGGCGAGCTTCGCGTTCTCCGAGGTCAAGCTCGGGATCATCCCTGCCGTGATCTCGCCGTATGCGCTGCGAAAGATCGGCGAGAGTGCGGCGCGTCGCTACTTCGTCACCGGCGAGCGCTTCGACGCCGCGACCGCCCTGAGGATCGGCCTCGTCCACGATGTGACCTCCGATCTCGCTCGGGCACTCGACGCGATCGTTGGCGAGCTGCGAACTGCAGCGCCGCGTGCCGCGCGACACGCAAAGCGGCTCGTGCTCGACCGCCCGGACGGCCCGGAGACAGCACGTCGAATCGCCGAGCGACGCACGAGCGAGGAAGGCCAGGAGGGTCTCCGCGCGTTCTGCGACGGCGGCGTGCCGGGAAGCCCTGGCTTCGCCTCATGGTCTCCTCCGGCCCCTGAGCAGGATCGCGCGGACTAGCAATCGCGCCCCCGGGATAGGACAAAGGCCAGCCGAGAAGCTGCGAGAGTGACCCCCATGCCCGAATTACCGCGTTCCACCACCAACCACGTGCCGCTGCTCGGCTGCAGCTCGCGATGACAGCGCTCCTCGCGCTCCTCTCGTCGGTCTTCATCGGCGGCGCGGACTTCGTCGGTGGGCTGGCCTCGCGGACTGCGAACGGTGTCCGCGTCGCGACGTGCGTCGCGATCATGGGTCTCCCGCTGGCGTTCGTCGTTTCACTCAGCTACGGCGCGGAGCACGTCAGCCGCGCCGACGTGATCTGGTCGGTGCTGTCCGGCGTCGTGGTCGCATTCGGCATCGGGTGCTTCTACGTGGGCATGGGTCGAGGGCTGATCAGCGTCGTCGCGCCCGTTGCCGCCGTCACGGGGGCGGTCATTCCGGTGGTCTACGGCCTCGTTCGCGGCGAGCGACCGGGCGCGCTTGCGCTCGTAGGGCTCGTGATCGCGTTCGTGGCTGTCGCCGTCGTCTCGATCGCCCAGTCTGAGCAGCATCCCGAAACGCTCGTCGGCGTGGATCGGCACGTGATCGCGCTTGCCCTCTCCGCCGGCGTGTTTTTTGGGCTCTTTTTCATCACGCTCTCGCGCGTGTCCGACGACGCCGGCCTCTGGCCCGTCACCATCTCCCGTGCAGCAGGGTCGATCGTCCTCGTCCTGCTGTCGCTCGTTCTTACGCGCGGCGTTCTTGGTGGCGTGACGGGACTCTGGCGAACCGTTCTGCTGATTGCGGTGCTGGAGGTCTCGGCGATGGTACCGCTGCTCCTGGCCTTGCAGAAGGGGCCGGTCGCAATCGCTTCGGTGCTTGCCTCCCTCTACCCGGTCACGACGGTTCTGTTGGCGGCTTTCGTGCTCCGCGAGAGACTCTCACGGCTGCAGTACGTCGGCGTCGCCTGTGCTCTCGTGTCCGTTGGACTCGTCTCGACGGGGTGACAACCGAACTAGCGAACGAGGAGAACGTTTCCGATGACACCGGCCGAGACGAGGCGGAACTTCGTTCCCCTCGACGCCTGCACGACACGGCCGATCGTGCCGTCAGCTCGCGTCTGCCGGGCTCTACCGACCGACGTCCACGCTGTCCCGCCCCACCGCTGCAGTCGGTAGGAACGGACACCGCTGCCGAGACGGATCGCCCCCCAGATCTCCGTCCTCCGACCGACGCGTCTCACCTGAGCGAGCGGGGCCTCCACTGCCGCCATGGCCGGCTTTCGGCGCCCTGCGGTCGTCTCGAGACCACTCTGCCAGTAGCCGAGGTCGGGTTCGTCGCGGTAGAGGTACTGGATCAGGACGTCAACGCGCGGTGTTGCGAAGGCCACGTACGCCGCGGCGGCGATGTACGACGCCTGAACCCCCAGCGCAACCCCAGCCCGTCGGTCCGGTGGGTTCGACTGGTAGCCGAGCTCCGTCAGCCAGAGCCGAACCGGTCCGAAAGCTTTGCGCGTCTCGCTCACGAGGCGATCGATTGTCGACATCGTGATCGTGCCGCAATGAGCGCAACCGCCTCCCCACGGCGTCTCCCGACGCATGAGAGCGTACGGGTGGTGTGCGTAAGCGTCGAGTCGCGCGTTCATCCGACCCATCCCGCGAATGAAGGCAACAGGTGAGAGGCCACCGGCTCCGCCGCGGGGCGCGGTGACGCCGCCGGCGATCCGGGAGGACGGAGAAACGGAATGGATTGCGGCGTAGCCAGGGTTGAGGAGCTTCGTCACGTACTGCACCGGAGAGGCGCTCGCGAGCCACCGTCGCTGATTCGGCTCATTCCAGATCGTCCACCGGCGCACGAACGGATAGCGTCCAGCGACGGCCCCGGCGAAGCGAGCGAAATCCGCGCCACGCGACGGCGCAACGTTCGGGGCACGGCCACCGTTCGCCCACCGCGGCGTTCCGTAGATCGTAACGAGTGCGTCGATGCCGGCAGCCTGGAGGGGCTCGAGCACAGCGTCAGCGTGCGTCCAGTCGAATGTCCCCTGCGTGGGCTCCACGACATCCCACCTCACCGTCACGCGCACGAGGTCGAGTCCAAGGCGCTGCAGAGCCGCAACGCGCTCCTCGACCGTCCCGCTCCCGTACTCGATCCACGCGTCGTCCTGGATGCCGTACACCGCCCGGGGAGTGGCATTGGCAGCTCCGGCAGCGAGGGCCACAACCAGAACGACGGCGGCGAGAAGTCCGGAACGGCGCACCCAACGTTCGTACCCACATCAGGGTGCGGCCAAACCCGGGTGTCTGCAAGAGTGCACGACGTGGCGATACGGCGACTCCTTGTCGCGAACCGCGGAGAGATTGCGGTCCGCGTGTTTCGCACTTGCGCACGCCTCGGGATCGACACGGTCGCCATCTTCGCGCCGGACGACCGCGACTCGTTTCACGTCCGGTCGGCCCACACCGCAGTCGAGCTCGGCTCGTACCTCGACGGGGCCGAGCACGTTCGTGCTGCCGTCGCCGCCGGAGCCGACGCGATCCACCCCGGCTATGGATTCCTCTCCGAGAATCCGACGTTCGCCGAGGAAGTGATCGCCGCCGGCATCACGTGGGTCGGCCCGTCACCCGAGGC
This sequence comes from Thermoleophilia bacterium, assembly GCA_026785685.1. Classification (GTDB taxonomy): domain Bacteria; phylum Actinomycetota; class Thermoleophilia; order Gaiellales; family Gaiellaceae; genus Gaiella. Next base: position 18,023 of record JAJAZN010000308.1, on the reverse strand, counting down.
GCTCCGGCTGGGGGGCGACAAGGTCGCCGCGCACCGCATCGCCGTTGAGCACGGCGTCCCGACGCTCCCGCAGGGCTCACCCGAGGAGATCGGCTTCCCACTCGTGATCAAGGCGGCCGCAGGCGGCGGCGGACGCGGGATGCGCGTCGTCCGGTCGCCGAGCGCGCTGGATGAGGCTCTTGCCGCAGCCCGACGTGAGGCCAAAGGAGCCTTTGGTGACGACACCGTCTTCTGCGAGCGCTACCTCGAGCGTCCGCGACACGTCGAGGCGCAGCTGCTCGGACACGGGCGCGGGATCACGATCCTCGGTGGCCGAGACTGCTCGATCCAGCGGCGCCACCAGAAGCTGATCGAGGAGTCCCCACCTCCGGGGCTCGACCCGAGTGCGTGGGCGCGAATCGCAGCCGGGGCGACCGCCTTCGCCGAGGCGATCGGGTACGAGAGCGCGGGAACCGCCGAGTTCCTCGTTTCCGGCACCAGCGTCTACTTCCTCGAGCTGAACGGAAGAATCCAGGTGGAGCATCCCGTCACCGAAGCGGTGACGGGCCTCGACATCGTCGAGCTTCAGCTTCGCGTCGCTGCCGGTGAGGAACTCGCGCTCGATGTGACGACGACGGGGCACGCCATCGAGGCACGGCTCTACGCCGAGGACTCCCGCACGTTCCTTCCCCAGACCGGGCGACTCACGCGGCTCGTCCTTCCGACCGGCGTTCGGGTCGACGCAGGCGTCGAGGAGGGGGATGAGATCGGCCTCGCCTACGATCCCATGATCGCAAAGCTCATTGCCCACGGCTCCGACCGCGAGGACGCCATCGCCCAGCTCGCGAGCGCACTTGACACAACGGAGATCGAGGGCGTGACCACGAACCTTCCGTTTCTGCGCTGGCTGGTTCGACACCCGGCGTTCCTGGCAGGCTCGGTCTCCACGGCGTTCCTCACCGATCACGCACCGCTGTCGGACTCGCCGCTTCGCGCTGCTCCCCCGTCGTTTACAACCCCGTGGCGACTCAACGGGAAAGCGCCACCTCCCCTCGCGGCACCGGACGTCGACGCGGCCGCACCGGTCGCGGGTGCTCACGCACACGGCACGATCCTCGCTCCCATGCCGGGGACCGTGCTCGGTGTGGAAGTGGCAGTCGGCGAGGTGGTCACGCCCCACCAGCGGCTCGTCGTCCTCGAGGCCATGAAGATGGAGATGCCCGTCCTCGCCCCCTTCGCCGCGACCATTACCGCCGTTCACGTTGTGGCCGGCGATCAGATCGCTGCCGGGGCACTTCTCGTCGAGCTCGGCTAGTCGCCCTGGATCAGCCGCAGGAGGCGCCGGACGGCCACGTTCACGAGCCACATCACGATTACCGCGCCGACGTACGTCCAGAAGCCGTCGATCGTGAAGTCCGGGACGACCCACACGGTGAATGCGAGAATGGCAACGTTGACGAAGAAGTAGGCGAGCCCGAACGTGAGAATGATCAGTGGGATCGCGATGAACGTGAGCAGCGGCTTGAGGAAGATGTTCGCGAGCCCGAACACGGAACCCGCGAGCAACAGCGGTGCCCAGCGCTCGATCGCGAGACCGGCGAACACCCGGTCGGCGACGATGAGCGCGAGGACATTCGCGCCCCAGGCGACGAGCAGTCGGACGGCGAGATCCATGATGCGGCCGACTCGCCTAGAACAGCTTCTGCAGCTTGAGAGCGGCGCCCATGTCGCCACTGATCTTGAGCTTGCCCGTCATGTAGGCCGTCGTCGGGTTCGCCTCGCCGCGCGAGATCTTCATCAGTGTCTCCTCGCTCGCAGAGATCGTGCAGTCAGCGTTGTGGTCGCCCTCCTCGACGGTGACGGCGCCATCCGTGACGACCACCGTCCAGATACCGACGTCGGCGACGTCAAAGGCGAACCGGTTGTTCATGCCGGCCGTCTTGGTGGGGTCGACCTTCGAGGGGAGCGCTTCGAAGAACTCGTGCACGGTCATTGGATCTCCTTGTGGGCGGTAGGCGCGCGGTGTCGGATCAGTCGAGCAGAGGGTATGTGGAGGCAGGGGCGGTGGCAACCGGTGCGGCGGGCGCGGGTACCGGCGACGGAAGGAAGAAGCAGAGGACGACGCCGAGGAGAGGAGCGAAGGCGGAACAGATCAAGGCAGTCTCGAGGTTCACCGCGTCGGCGACGCCGCCGAGAGCGACGGCGGCGATGCCGCCAATCCCCATGGCCAGGCCAATCGAGAGGCCGGAAGCCATGCCGACGTGCTGCGGGAGGTACATCTGGGCCATCACCATGGTGAGCCCGAACGTTCCTACGACGCAGATGCCGACCACGACGAGCGCTACGGCTCCAACGACGCCGCCGACGAGAACGAAGATGAGCATCATCGGGGTCAGGATCGCCTGTGCGACGACGAGCGTTCGCCGGAGGCCGAACCGATCCGCGAGAGGGCCGAGCAGGAGCGTCCCGGCCGCCCCGGAGAGGAGCATCAGCGAGAGCAGGTGATTGCCGTCGGCCTCGCTGTTTCCGAGCGAGACGACCCAGAGGGGAACGAACGTGAGGAGGGCAAACCACGCAACGCTCCGGAGCCCGATCACGCCACCGAGGATGACCATCGCACGCACGTCGTCCTTCCCCTCCCGGACGACATCGTGCGTGGGCGCATCCGGTTGCAGCCGAGCAAGGTACGGAAGCACTCCGAGCAACGCGAACGCCCCGAGGATGACGGGAATCGACGCCAAGAGCCCGCCAGGCCCGAGACCGAGCCACAGGACGAGAGGCGTGACGATGATCGGCCCGAGCGCGTACCCGGTATTCCCGCCGATGTTGAAGAGGGACATTCCGCTCGCACGCTTGCGCCCGCTCGCGAACACCGCGAATTTCGCTCCCTCGGGGTGAAACGCGGCGATACCGAGGCCGGCGAGAAAGACAACCAGAACGAGAATCCAGTAGCTCGGCGCCACCGCCGCCGCACCGATGCCAAGGCCCGCAAGCGCGATCCCGCCCGGAAGCAACCAGAGGGCGCCGTGGCGGTCTGACCAGAGACCGAAGAGCGGCTGCGTCAGTGACGACGATGCGAGGGCGGCAAGCATGAGGACGGCGGTCAGCGTGTAGTTGAGATCGAACTTCACGGCGAAGAACGGGAGCATCGCGGGAACGCTGCCCGAAGCGAAATCGACGGCAAGATGCCCACTGGAGAGCGTCGTCATCCCTTTCCGGTCGATCGAATCGCTCATGTACGCCAGTCTAGGCATCAGACGCGTCGCCACAGCTAGCGTGGCGCGATGGCCGTGATCGAAGCAGAGGGGCTCGTGAAGGTGTACCGCTCGCGGAAGAGCGATGTACGCGCGCTCGACGGCGTCGATCTCGACGTCCAGGAAGGCACCGTGCTCGGGCTCCTCGGCCCGAACGGCGCGGGCAAGACGACGGCTGTTCGCGTCCTCACGACACTGCTGCGCGCCGACGAGGGTCGCGCCACGATCGCGGGCCTCGACGTCGCGCGCGACGCACAGGCCGTACGACGGCTGATCGGCCTCTCAGGGCAGTACGCTGCGATCGACGAGAACCTGACCGGCCGCGAGAACCTCTGGATGTTCGGCCGGCTCTATCAGCTCGGCACCCACGATGCGAAGGAGCGGGCGACCGAGCTCTTGACACGATTCGACCTCGAGAAGGCCGCCGACCGTGTCGCAAAGACGTATTCCGGCGGCATGCGGCGGCGGCTCGACCTGGCAGCCGCGTTGATCGGCCGTCCGAAGCTGCTGTTCCTCGACGAGCCTACGACAGGCCTCGATCCGAGGAGCCGTCTCGGTATGTGGGACGTGATCCGCACCCAGGTGCGTGAGGGTGCAACCCTCCTCCTCACGACCCAGTACCTGGAGGAGGCTGACGCCCTCGCGGACGAGATCGCGGTCGTCGACCAGGGCAAGATCATCGCCCGCGGCACGGCGGACGAGCTGAAGACCCAGGTCGGTGGTGAGCGCATCGAGGTCGTCGTGCACGACCGCGACCTCCTCGAGCGTGCAGCGCAGCTCATCGCACCTGACGGCTCCGCCTCGATCGACGAGCACACGCGTCGCTTGACGGTTGCTGCGGAGGGCGGCGCCCAGCAGCTCGTCGACGTTGTGCTTCGTCTCGGCGAAGAGCAGATTCGCGTCGACGACGTCGGGCTGCGTCGGCCGACGCTCGACGATGTCTTCCTTGCACTCACCGGTCATGCCGCGGAGACGGCGCCCGAGAGCGAGGAGACCGCCGCCCCGACGACGGCCGAAGGGGAGAGCGCGTGAACAGCCTCCGGATCGCCGTCGCCGACGGCATCGTGATCAGCTGGCGCAACCTCAAGCGGGTTCCGCGCATTCCCGAGCTCGCGATCTTCGCGATCCTCCAGTCGATCATGTTCGTGCTGCTGTTCGCGTTCGTCTTCGGTGGCGCGATCCCCTTGCCCGGGGGCGGCTCGTACCGCGAGTTCCTGATGCCGGGGATCTTCGTCCAGACGCTCGCATTCGCTTCCGTCACGACCGCGATTGCCGTTGCGGACGACATGACCAAGGGTCTGATCGACCGGTTCCGCTCACTGCCGATGGCGCGGTCGGCCGTACTCAGCGGCCGCACGTTCGCGGACATCGTCTACAACATCGGCCTGCTGATCGTGCTCATGCTGACGGGTCTCGTGATCGGCTGGCGAGTGCACAGTGGCGTCCTCGACTTCATCTACGGTGTCCTCCTTCTCCTCTTCTTCACGTACGCGATGGCATGGATTGGCGTCTTTCTCGGGCTGTCCGTGCCGACGGTCGAGGTCGCGCAGCAGCTCGGCTTTCTCGTCATCTTTCCGATCACGTTCCTCTCGAACGCGTTCGTACCGATCGAGACCCTGCCTGCGGCGTTGCAGCCGATTGCGGAGTGGAATCCCATCAGCGCGCTCACCGGGGCAGCGCGAGAGCTCTTCGGCAACCCGAATCCCTTTGCCTCGAACTCGTTTCCGGGAGAGCACCCGATCTTCATGTCCATCGTCTGGACGATCGCCCTCCTCGCCGTCTTCATGCCGCTCGCGATCCGCAAGTACCGCGCGATCGACCGCTGACGCCACGCTCCGCAGGCTTCACGCCGGGTACGATCGCTCCGCGTGGACTTCGACCTCTCTTCCGAGCACGAGCTCTTCCGGGACACGGTTCGCGCGTTTGCCGTCGATCGGGTCAGCCCGGTGGCCGAGGAGCTCGATCGTGAAGGGCGCTTCCCGTACGAGATCGTGGAGGAGATGGCTGCCCTCGGGCTGATGGGGATCCCATTTCCCGAGGAGCTCGGCGGCGCCGGTGGCGATACGCTTGCCTACGCGATCGCGATCGAGGAGCTTGCCCGCATCGATTCGTCGGTCGCAATCACGCTCGCTGCGCATACGTCGCTCGGGACGATGCCCATGTACCTCTTCGGCAACGAGGAGCAGAAGCAACGGTGGATTCCTCCACTCGCGCGTGGCGAACGGCTCGCGGCGTTCGGTCTCACCGAGCCCGAGGCCGGCTCCGACGCGGGTGCGACGCGGACGACAGCGACTCCGGTCGATGATGGCTGGTCGATCAACGGTGCGAAGGCCTTCATCACGAACTCGGGCACTGACATCACGCAGTGCGTGACGATCACGGCCTTGACCGCCGCGGGCGAGGTCTCGAACCTCGTGGTCGAGAACGGGACTCCCGGCTACGAGGTCTCCGCGCCGCTCCACAAGATGGGCTGGAAGGCGTCCGATACGCGCGCGCTCTCGTTCACCGACTGCGTCGTCCCCGCCGAGAACCTCCTCGGCGCGCGAGGGCAGGGCTTCCACCAGTTCCTCCAGATCCTCGACGGCGGCAGGATCTCGGTGGCGGCGATGAGCGTCGGCCTCGCACAGGGAGCCTACGATCTGGCGTATGCGTACGCGCGCGAGCGGCGACAGTTCGGCAAGCCGATCTCGGCCTTCCAGGCGATCCAGTTCAAGCTCGCGGACATGGCGACCGAGATCGAGGCCGCCCGCGGGCTCGTGTGGAAGGCCGCCTGGCTCAAAGATCAGGGGCGTCCGTTCGCACTCGCAGCAGCGATGGCAAAGCTCTACACCGGCGAGCTCTCGAACCGCGCCGTGAACGCGTCGCTCCAGATTCACGGCGGCTACGGCTTCATCGACGAGTTCCCGATCTCCCGCCTCTACCGCGACCAGAAGATCCTCGAGATCGGCGAGGGCACGAACGAGGTACAGCGGATGGTGATCGCACGGCAGCTCGGCCTGCCGTGAGGCTCACGCTCCTCCTGCTCGCCGCTGCGCTCGCCTTGCCTGCCGCCGCGGCCGCGCATGTCACGATCGCGCCGCCGTTCGTCGAGGCAGGCGTCGCAACGGAGATCAGCATCACCGTTCCGAACGAGCGTGCGCCCCACGCCACCGTGGCCCTCGAGGCAACGATGCCCGTCGGCATCTCGATCGTGTCGACGACCGCGCCCGAGGGCTGGACAGCAACCGTGGACGGCTCCACGGTGACGTGGTCGGGCGGGCGCATCGACGGACGAGTAGAGGTCGTGTTCCCGGTGCGGATCGAAGCGACTGTGCGAGCCGGAACCTACAGTGTTGCTGCGCGCCAACGGTACGACGACGGCGCGGACGTCCGGTGGAAGAGCGACCTGAGCGTCCTACCCGCGTCGGGTGAGGCAGCACCCGACCAGAGGCCGTGGCTCGCAATCGTCGCGGGTGTCGTCGGCACCGTCGTCATCGTGGGAAGCCTCCTCGTCCTCCACCGACTTCGTCGGTGAATACTTCAAGTGAGATAGCGAGATCGGGTGCTACGGTCGGTTCGTGATTTTCCACCAGTTTCTGAACGGTGACCTGGGCTGTGCGTGTTACCTGATCGGAGACGAGGAAGTGGGGACCGCCGTTGTCGTCGATCCGCCGTTCGCGATCGAGCCCGTGCTCGCCGAAGCCGAGCATCGTGGGCTCCGGATCGTGCGCACGATAGAGACGCACACGCACGCTGACCACGTCTCGGGGCATGGCCGCCTGGCACTCGAGCACGAAATCCCCATAAGCTTGCACACCGACGCCGGCGTCGACTACCAGAACGACCCGATGAGAGATGGCGACGAGATCGTCGTCGGCGCCGTGACGCTGGGCGTGATCCACTCGCCGGGCCACCGACCCGAGCACTGCTGCCTCACCGTGGTCGACAACTCACGCGGCGGCGAACCCTGGCTCGTTCTCACGGGCGACTCGCTGTTCGTGGGTGACGCTGCGCGACCCGATCTCGCCGTAGCCGCCCAGGAGGGCGCCGAGGGCCTGTTCCACTCGCTGCACCGGCTGCTCGAGCTCGATGACTGCGTCGAGGTGTTCCCGGGGCATGTCGCCGGCTCGCTCTGCGGCAAGTCAATGAGCTCGAAGCCCTCGACCACCATCGGGTTCGAGCGCCGCTTCAACCCGTCCCTTCAGATCACCGACGTCACGGCGTTCATCGCCGAGTCTGCAGCCGTCAGTGCACCGAAGCCGCCGAATCTCGCGCGCATCGTGGAGACCAACCGAGGGCCGTTCGTGGGTGCGCCGGCGCCCGTCGAGGAGCTCGTGGCACCACCCGAGGGCGTGCAGCTGCTCGACGTCCGCGACGCGACCGCGCATCTCGACGGCCATCGTCCCGGTGCGATCTCCGTGCCGGTCTCGGGCTCGAGCTTCTCGACGAAGGCAGGCTTTGTTCTCGACTCGGCCGAGTCCGTCTGCGTGCTCGCGGAGACCACCGCCGAGGCAGAGCGCGCGATCCGCGGCCTCCACTCGGTCGCGTTCTTCGATGTCGCCGGCTACGTCCTCGGCGGCGGGGCCGAACAGACCACTCCGGTGACGGTCGACGAGCTCGAAGCCCTCATGGCAAGCGGTGCCGAGGTGATCGACGTGCGGGAAAAGGACGACCGCGACAGCGGCTACATCCCGGGAAGCCGCAATGTCCCATACCGGCTGATGGCGTATTGCTGCCCCGACCTCCCGCTCGACCGGCCGGTGGTCACGATCTGCGACGCTGGCCCGCGCGCAGTCATCGCCGCCAGCATCCTCCGCAAGCGCGGCTACGACGCGCACCCGGTCGCGGACGGCGGGATGATCGACTGGCGCGCCCGCGGCGGCCAGACGGTCGAGTTCAGGCGCTGCGGCAGCCCCTAGACCGAGTTCACGTCAGGCGGCGCACGGCAAGTCCGTCTGCAGCGAGCGCTGCGACGATCTCCTGTGAGTGCTCCTCCCCACGCGTCTCGAGCGTGAGTTCAGCCTCGGTCTGGAGCACGCCGATGTTGCGCCCTTCCCTGTGATGCGTGACCGCGAGCACGTTGGCCTGCTGCGCCGCAGCGGCCGCAACGATCCGCGCAAGCTGCCCCGGCCGATCGGGGATCAGAACGGCGACCACGAGGTAGCGACCCGACGAGGTGAGCCCGAAGCGAGTCACGGAGACGAGCGTCGTCGCGTCGATGTTGCCACCCGCGAGCACGGCGCACGCGGGCGTGTCTCCGGGCACGAGTCCCTGCAGCAGCGCGGCCACCGGAGCCGCGCCGGCCCCTTCGACAACGAGCTTCGAGCGCTCGAGCAGGAGCACGAGCGCCTGCGAGATCGCGGCGTCGTCCACCACCACCACGCTGTCGAGAAGATCGCGAAGGATCCCCGAGGTCAGCTCGGCCGGATACTTCACCGCGATTCCGTCTGCGTTCGTCGGGCCTATTGGCGCCCTCCCCGCAAACGGAGCGCACGCGGCGGCCTGGACGCCGACGAGCGACAGCTCCGGCCGTAGCGCGCGCAGCGCAAGAGCGATACCGGATGCCAGCCCGCCGCCACCCACAGGGATCACGACCGTGCCCGGCCCCGGCGGCAGCTGCTCCGCGAGCTCGAGGCCCAACGTTCCCTGTCCTGCGATCACGCGCGGGTTGTCGAATGCGTGCACGAACGTCGCGCCGGTCTCCTCCACATGCCTGAGCCCCGCAGCGACCGCTTCGTCGAAACCCGCACCCGCGTTGATCACTGTCGCCCCGTACCCGACTGCGGCGTCGAACTTGGCCATCGGCGCCCCGTCGGGGACGAAGATCGTCGCTGGAATGCCGGCTTGCCGCGCCGCCCAGGCGACCGCCTGCCCGTGGTTCCCGGCACTCGAGGTAACGACGCCGGCCGCCCGCTCCGACTCTGTCAGCTGGGCGATCGTGTTGTACGCGCCACGGATCTTGAACGAGCCCGTCAGCTGGAGATTCTCGGCCTTCAGCGACACCGGCCGTCCGACGAGGTTGCTGAGCGTTCCAGAGGAATGCAAAGGAGTCACCTGCGCCACGCCGGCAAGGCGCTCACCGGCAGCGCGAATGTCGTCGAGCGTCGGTCGAGTGATCATGCCGGCTCCTGCAGCACGGCCGCCACGATCGCATCCACTGCGGACAACGGGTCAACCCGGCGTTCCTGGACATCCCGGACGAGCGCTCCGAGCGAGGGATCGGCCGCGATCTGCTCCTCGATCCGTGTGCGCGCCCGCGCGGCGGCAGCCGAGACAACCTCCGTAAAAAGATTGCGGCGGCGCTCCTCCAGTTCACCGGCTACAGCAAGAGCATCGCGGCGCCCGGCCAGTGTCTCCCAGAGCGCATCGACACCCTCTCCCCGAATCGCTTCGGTCAGCACGAGCGCCGGCTGCCGCTCCGCGTCCGGACTGAGGGCCATCACCGTGCGGATGTCGTTCAGCAACGCCTTTGTGCCGGGCTGATCCATCTTGTTGATCGCGATCACGTCGGGTATCTCCATGATCCCGGCCTTCAGTGCCTGCACGGAATCCCCGGAGCCCGGCATCAGCACGAGGAGTACCTCGTCGGCGATGCCCATCACCTCGACCTCGCTCTGCCCTGTGCCGACCGTCTCGAGAAAGATCACGTCTCGACCGGCCGCGTCCAGCAGCAGCAATGTCTGCAGAGTGGCCTCGGCGAGACCGCCCAGATGACCGCGCGTTCCCATCGAGCGGATGAAGACGCCCGGATCGAGGAAGTGATCGACCAGGCGAATCCTGTCACCGAGCAACGCGCCCTGCGTAAAGGGGCTCGAGGGGTCGACCGAGATCACACCTACCGTGAGCCCGAGACTCCGGACGTGGCGCACGAGTGCCGCGATGAGTGATGACTTGCCGACACCCGGCGGTCCCGTGATCCCGACGGAGAACGCCGTACCGGTCTGCGGGTACAGCTCCGAGACGACCGCTGATGCCCCGGGGTCTCGGTTCTCGACGAGCGTGATCGCCCGCGCGAGGGCTCGGTGGTCACCGGCGCGAACGCCGGCAACGAGCTCCGTGTGGGTGAACGGATGTCGCGCCATCGGCGCCACTCTACGGTACGGGCACGTCCCTTTTGGACAGCAGACGCCGTTCGCCCGAGGTTGTAGGCTCGTTCCGAATGCTGGGTCAGTTCACCGCGCAGTTCGCGATCCTGGGGATGCCGGAGCATCGCTCCTTCCGCAATCTCTTCTACGCCCGGCTGATCTCGGCCCTCGGGACGTGGACGGCGTTCTTCGCGGTGCGCATCGCGCTCTACAACCAGACGAACTCGGCCTGGTGGGTCAGCATCCTCCTCTTCGCGGAACTCGTGCCCGGAGTCATTCTCGGGATCGCCGTGGGGCCGCTGATCGATCGCTGGCCCCGTAAGCGGATGATGGTGCTGTCGGATCTCGGGGGCGCGGCCTCGTTTGGCGCGCTCCCGTTCGTCCATTCGCCCGCCGGGATCTGTGCCGTCTCCGCGTTGGCCGGCTTCTCGGCCGCGTTCTTCCGCCCTGCGTGCTACGCGTCGATCCCGAACCTCGTCAGGGAAGACTCAACGGTCGCGGCAAACGCCCTGGTTCAGGGCGCCGAGAACCTCTCGACCCTTTTCGGGCCGTTGATCGCAGCCGTTGGCATCGTCCTCCTCGGACCGGACAGGGTGTATGCGCTGAACGCAGCGAGCTTCCTCATATCCGCGTTCCTTCTCGTCAGGATCACGAGCAGCTTCCGGTCGAACCTCGTTGCACGAATCGGCCGCACACACTGGCGTGAAGTGCGGGCCGGGCTTGCGCTCGTGCACGACAACCAGCATCTCTCGTCGCTGTTCCTGATCTGGAGCTGGGCGACGTTGGCCTACGCCGGGATCAACGTGGCCGAGATCGTCCTCACAACAGACGCCTACGGCTCCGGGAACGTGGGTTTCGGCATCTTCGTCGCCTTCTCGGCCGCGGGCATCCTGATCGGGAACGTCGTCGCCTTCTGGTTCATCAAGCGACTGACGGTCTACGGTGGCTATCGAGCCTCGTTCCTCATCACAGCCGCCGGCGTGGCGATCTGCGCTGTCAGCCCGAATCTTGCAATCGGGTGTATCGGCGCGATCATCTTCGGTATCGGCAACGGCATCGGACTCGTCTGCAACGTGACGTTGATCCAGCAGGTCGTCGCGGACGATCGCCGAGGGCAGATCTTCGCCGTCCTCGGCAGTCTCGTCCAGCTGTTCACCCTCATCGGCACGCTGGCAGCCGGGCCGATCACCGTGGCCGTCGGGCCGCGGATGATGTGGGGCATCAGTGCCGCCCTTCTGGTCATCGGCTACCTCAACGCCGTGGTCGTCACGGGTCTGAGGAGATCGAAGAGCACCGAGATCTTCACCTCCTCTGTTCCCGTCGATCTCATGCCACTCGAGGTCGGAAGCGAGATACCAGGCACGGGCTTCTCCCGAATAGCCGACCTTCTCGACGAGGTCGAGCGGGCGCGCGCGGAGGAGGGCGAAACTCCAAGCAGCCGCCGGAGTCGCTCCAGCTCGAGTGCGGTTCGGCCACCCGATCCGTAGCCGCTTGCGCGGCACGCGGGTCAGCCGGTGGTGCGGCCGGACACGGTGAGCTGGTTCTCGGCGTGCTTGATGCGCTGCTCGAGCTGCCAGCGATCGCCCGTCGATTCCCCGGCCTCGATCTTCTCGAGTTCCGCCTGCGCCGCTTCGAGTTGCGCGGTCGCCCGTGCGTCGTCGATCTCCTTCACGTTCACGGCATCGTCGACAAGCGCCAGGGCCCTGTCAGTCTCCACCTTGAAGAACCCCGGGCCAGTGGCGAACTCGAGCACCTCGTTGCCACCGAGGTGGACGCGAGTCGACCCCGCCTTGAGGGTCGCGACGAGCGGTGCGTGGCGGGCGAGGACGCCGATCTCTCCGGCCTGACCCGGGACGATCAGCATCTCAGCTTCGCCCTGGTAGATCGGACCGTCCGGCGTGACGACCGAGACGTCGAACTTGGGGTGTGCGTCAGCCATGGAGGGACGCTATTCCGGAACGGTGCACTAGACCGAGACCTGTTCCATCTGCCGCGCCTTCTCGACGGCGTCTTCGATCGGCCCGACCATGTAGAACGCTGCCTCGGGCAGGTCGTCGTGAAGGCCGGCGATGATCTCCTTGAAGCCCTTGATCGTGTCTTCGAGCTTGACGTACTTGCCCGGCGTTCCCGTGAACTGCTCGGCGACGAAGTTCGGCTGCGAGAGGAACCGCTCGATCTTGCGGGCGCGCGACACGACGAGCTTGTCCTCGTCGGTGAGCTCGTCCATCCCGAGGATCGCGATGATGTCCTGGAGATCCTTGTAGCGCTGGAGGATCTGCTGCACCGCCGTCGCCGTCGCAAGGTGCTCGTCGGAGACGACACCCGGCGCGAGCGCGCGCGACGTCGAGCCGAGCGGATCGACAGCCGGGTAGATCCCCTTCTCGACGATCGCGCGCGACAGCACCGTCGTCGCATCGAGGTGGGCGAAGGTGGCCGCCGGAGCGGGGTCGGTGAGGTCGTCGGCCGGCACGTACACGGCCTGGACAGAGGTCACCGAGCCGGTGCGGGTCGAGGTGATGCGCTCCTGCAGCTGCCCCATCTCGGTGGCGAGCGTCGGCTGGTAGCCGACGGCGCTCGGCATGCGGCCGAGCAGCGCGGAGACCTCGGATCCGGCCTGCACGAAACGGAAGATGTTGTCGATGAAGAGGAGCACGTCCTGGCCTTGCTCACGGAAGTACTCGGCCATCGTGAGACCGGAGAGCGCCACGCGAAGACGGGCTCCGGGCGGCTCGTTCATCTGGCCGTACACGAGCGCAACCTTGTCGAGAACGCCCGACTCCTCCATCTCGAGATAGAGGTCGTTGCCCTCACGTGTGCGCTCACCGACACCGGCAAACACCGAGACGCCGCTGTGCGCGTTCGCGACGTTGTGGATCAGCTCCATGATGGTGACGGTCTTGCCGACGCCGGCGCCGCCGAAGAGGCCGACCTTGCCGCCCTTGATGTACGGGGCGATGAGGTCGATCACCTTGATCCCGGTCTCGAACACCTCGACGGACGGAGCAAGCTCACGGAAGGCCGGCGGCTCGCGGTGGATCGACCAGCGCTCGACATCGGCGGAGGCCGGTTTCTCGTCGACAGGCTGGCCAAGCACGTTCCAGATGCGACCGAGCGTGCTGTCGCCAACGGGGACGGAGATCGGCGCGCCGGTGTCGACAACGGCAGTACCCCGCGCGAGACCGTCGGTGGAGTCCATCGCGACCGCACGAACGCGATCGTCACCGAGGTGCTGCTGAACCTCCGCAACAAGGGTCGTTGACGACCCGTCAGGCTTGACGATCTCGATCTCGACCGCGTGGAGAATCTGGGGCAGGCTGTCGGGAAAGACAGCGTCGATCACGACGCCCTTGATCTCGATGATCTGGCCGACGTTGGGAGCGCTCTCGCTTGACATGGGTCTCCTGGAAGCTGTTCGTCTGGGTGGGGGTTTGCCGTACGCGTCAGGGCGCCGCCGAGGCAGCCGACGAGCGCACGTATCCTAACCCAACGAGGGGCTCGGTCGGCGATGGAACCCGCTCGCTCAGCTCGTCGGAGGCCGTCCGCAACGCGGGCGTGATGGTCGAGTCCTCAGCAGTGGGCGGTCACGGGATTCGCGAGCATTATCACTCCAGTCTCGTCGTACGCCCACGCGTTACAGGGCCGCCGCGCCGGGGAAGGAACGGCTCCCCTATCCTGCGAAGATACCCGGCTGCTTGCTCAGGGTGCCATCCGGCTCGGTTTGGCGGGCATACGCGACGTCACGCAAGCCTCGGATCATGGCCGTGTCGTCCTCCACACCGGCGTAGACGAGGCGAGTCCCGGAGCCGTTGGCGAAGACAGCGTCGGCCGCCTGCCGGTTCACGGCGACCGAGGTCATCAGCATCACCGCCGCCGCCCCCATCGCTGCGATGAGTGAGGTTCGCGGCATCCTCGGCCGGCCGCCTGGAAAGGACAACGCAACCACCGTGGCTCTGCGCTGCTCGCCGATCCTTCTGTGCTGCTCGCGCGTCCTCGAGCGCTGCGCGAGGTCAGCGTTCGGAGCGACGAGTGGTGCCGCCCGCAACTCCGCGGTGAATGACGCGACGGACGCTGCGAACGCGCTACACGCGGGACAGTGGCCGAGATGGCGAGCGAGTCTCCGCGCTTCGATCTCCGACAGCACCGTGTCGGGCGCGAGCGCGGCGGCGAACCGCGCTTGCTCGCAAGCCGATGATCGTACCCAGGTCATAACCGGTAAGACGGCCGAGTGTGCATTCGGTTAGCCGGCCTCCACATCCGTGCAGCTGCAGCGATCTCGTTCGGGCTCACGAAGGCGCTCAGATCAGACGCACGCGCTCGTCCACAGCTACCCCCACGATCAGAAGCACAAGCCCCGTCGTGATGAGCAGCGCGGCCGCTTCCGTGGTTTCCCACAGATCCGCGAACCGATCCTGACCGTGCACATCTCGGCTTTCGGCCGAGCGAAACGCGTTCCTTGTGCCGAGAGCGAACCCGACAACGGTCAGGAATGACCCTACGGCGTAGAAGCCGAGAGACAGCCCCCGCTGAACCGAGGAGCCGGTCAGGACCGCGACGCCCGCAAAGGCCACGACGACGCCGCCGAGCAGGATGACGGGCAGCTTGGCTCTGCGCGCTGCGGCGCGAATCACGTGCTCGCCAACGTCGGAGTCACCGACGCGGGCTGTCGGAGCTCCTCGGGTGACATCGGCCAGTGCTCGAGCGGATAGTGGCAGGCGCGGGAATGACCCGCCACGGATTCGATCAGCTCCGGCTCGTCGACATCGCAGACGCCCGTCTGCATCCGTGGACACCGCGGGTGGAACCGGCAGCCGTCCGGAGGGTTGATCGGGTTCGGGACATCGCCCTCGAGCACGATCGGCTTCCTTCCGCGGGCGCGCTTCGGGTCGGGCGACGGGACGGCCGACATGAGCGCGCCCGTATAGGGATGAAGCGGCTGGTGGTACAGCTCTCGATCGGAGGCCAGCTCGACGATCTTCCCGAGGTACATGACCATCACCCGGTCGGAGATGTGCCTGACGACATTGAGATCGTGCGCGATCACCACGTAGGTCAGTCCGAACTCGCGCTGGAGATCCTTGAGGAGGTTGAGGATCTGGGCCTGCACGGACACGTCGAGGGCCGAGACGGGCTCGTCACACACGATCAGCTTGGGATTCACTGCCAGTGCTCGGGCCACGCCGATGCGTTGCCGCTGGCCACCGGAGAACTCGTGTGGGAACCGGTTGTAATGCTCCGGGCTGAGGCCGACGACCTCCAGAAGCTCCTGAACGCGGCGCTTGCGCTCAGCGGGAGTTCCGATGCCGTTCACCTCGAGCGGCTCGGCAACCGTGAATCCGACGCGCTTGCGCGGATTCAGCGACGCATACGGATCCTGGAACACCATCATCATCTCCCGCCTGAGCGGGCGCATCTCGGCCCGCGAGAGATGGGTGATGTCGCGATCGTCGAACATAATCGTTCCCTCGGTCGGGTCGAGGAGTCGAAGGATGCAGCGTGCGAGCGTCGACTTGCCGCATCCCGACTCGCCCACGATCCCGAGCGTCTCACCGCTCTTCACCTCGAAGCTCACACCGTCGACAGCCTTCACGGCTGCGATCTGCTTCTGAAACACGATGCCCTGGGTGATCGGGAAGTGCATCTTGAGGTTCTCGACGGTGAGGAGCGTGCTCATGACGCCTCCTGCTGAAGTCCCGCGACCGTTCGGGCGGACTCCCGCTCCTTGGTGGCGTCGTCGAGCCAGCACCGCTGCAGGTGTAAGCCCTCGCCGAACGGGAGGAGCTGCGGGACCTCGGTGCGGCAGATGTCCATCGCAAACGTGCACCGGGGGTGAAATCGGCAGCCCGAAGGCGGATTGAGCAGCGACGGGGGCTGACCGGGGATCTGCTCGAGCCGCTCGACCTCGAGGTCGAGGCGCGGAAGCGATCCGAGCAGGCCCCAGGTGTACGGGTGGCGCGGCCGGTAGAAGATGTCGTCGACGGACGCGTGCTCCGCAACCTGGCCGCCGTACATGACGATGACCTCGTCTGCGACCTCCGCGACGACGCCGAGATCGTGGGTGATCATGATGATCGCCATCTCCCGTTCTCGCTGCAGCTCGTTCATCAAGTCCAGGATCTGCGCCTGCGTCGTGACATCGAGCGCCGTCGTGGGCTCGTCCGCGATCACGATGTCAGGCTCGTTGATCAGCGCCATCGCGATCATCACCCGTTGCCGCATTCCCCCTGAGAACTGGTGGGGATAGTCGTCGATCCTCTGCTCGGCACGCGGGATCCGGACGGACTTCATCGCGTCGATCGCAAGCGCGCGCGATTCCTTCCGAGAGACGTCGCGATGGACGAGCACCGCCTCCTCGAGTTGCCATCCGATCTTCTTGACCGGATTCAATGACGTCATCGGGTCCTGGAAGATCATCGCAATCCGCATTCCGCGGAGGGCGCGGAGCGACTCCGGGTCGGTCGTCAGGAGGTCGACACCGTCAAGGCGTGCGGCGCCCTCCGAGACGGTGTTCCTTGGGTCGTTCAGGCCCATGATCGTGAGGCAGGTGACGCTCTTCCCGGAGCCTGACTCGCCCACGATGCCAAGGGTCTCACCCTTCTCGAGAGTGAACGACACGCCGTCGACTGCCGTCACGACCCCATCGTCCGTCCTGAACCTTGTCTTCAGATTTTCGACCTCGAGCAGTGCCATCAGGTGAGCCGGATCCTCGGGTCGACGACGGCGTAGAAGCAATCCACGATCAGGTTGAAGATGATGATGACAATCGTCGAGAAGACCACGACGCCGACGATCACGGGCAGGTCGGACTTGTTGTAGGCGACGATCACCGATCGTCCGAGACCGGGGAGACCGAAGATCGACTCGGTGAAGATCGCTCCGCCGAGTGCGAGGGCGAGATCCATGCCGAGGATCGTGACCACGGGAAGCATGCTGTTGCGCAGGATATGTGACCGCATGACACGGCCGTTCGAAGCGCCCTTGGCACGCGCCGTCCGCACGTAGTCCTCGCTCATCGCCTCCATCACGTTCGCCCGGATCAAGCGCACGTACAGCGCTGCGAAGAGGAGCGCGAAGGTGCACCAGGGCAGGATGAGATGGTACGCCCATTGCACAGGGCCTCCACATTCGGCACCGAGTCCCGGATTGATCACGTCGCAGTACCCCGAGATCGGTGTCCACTCGAGAACGGAGCCGAAGAGGAATGCAAGGATGAGGCCGATCCAGACCGGGTGCGCGGAGATCCCGATGAGCACGAAGATCATAGCCGACCGATCGAGCACCGATCGGGGCTTCACGGCCGACAGGACGCCGACGGGGATCGAGACGAGAAGCCAGAGAATGGCGCCTCCGAAGACGAGTGAGGCGGTAACCGGCGCCGCCGAGAAGACGATGTCGTTCACGTCCTGACGATTCACGAACGATCTCCCGAGCGAGCCCTCGAAGACGAGCTGCTTCACCCAGAGCCCGTACTGCTTCCACACCGGCTCATCGAGATTGAGATACTTCGCAACCTGTGCAACCTGCTCGCTGGTGGCAGCCTTGCCGGCCGCAAGCTTGGCCGGGTCGTTGGGCGCGACGAAGAAGATGATGTACGTCACGAACGTCACGGCGATGAAGAGGAAGACCGCCCACAACGTCCGCCTGGCCACAAATCTCCACATGACGCCTCCTGCCCTTCCTGTTCGCGAGTCGGTTCCGAGCCGGACTCTCCGTGCGGAGAGGCCCTTGT
>JAJAZN010000307.1 GCA_026785685.1 Thermoleophilia bacterium | reverse complement strand
GTGGGGCCCCATCCCCACACGGAGCCCACCGTCTGGGTTGGGATTACCAGAGTCCGAACAAACGGTGCCCACCCGGACGGGAAGCGGCCTGGCGGGCCCGACGAGATGTAACGCCCGCGCAAAACGGTGGATCCAGGCTGAGACTGCCTTTGCGCCGGGCCGCGCGCCGTTCCGGGACGGTACAATCGACATCTGTGCCCCGTCATCGCACCGCACGCACGGCGGTGCTGGGCGTTCCCGTCCGGCGTCCCGCCACTGGCAAGCCACCCTCACGCTCGACCTCCGCCTTCAGGCGGCGGATCGTGGTGGGGATCCTCGTGGTGCTCGCGCTCGTCCTTATGACGTTCTCGTTTCGCAAGCCCGATTCGGGCCCGGTCGCGTCCGTGGAGAGCGCCGCAGCGAGCGCCTTGCGGCCGTTCACGATCGCCGGCGAGCGCGTGGCACAACCATTCCGTGACGTGTACGGGTGGGCCGATTCCTTGCTCACTGCGCGTTCCGACGCGAAGCGCCTCCGCGCGGAGACCGAGGCGCTGCGCCAACAGGTGATTCAGAACCAGTTCGCAGCGAACGAGAACGCGAATCTCAAGGCGCTCCTCGTGTTCCGTGACGGCCCCCGGTTCCCCGACGACTACACGGGGCTTGCGGCCGCCGTGATCGCCCGTCCGAGTGGGAGCTTCGCGCAGGAGGTCGTCGTCGCGGCAGGCTCGAACGACGGTGTGGCGCTCGACGCGCCCGTCGTGACGGCCGACGGCTTCCTCGGCCATGTGACGCGCGTGTACTCGCGCTCGTCCCGCGTCACGCTCCTCAGCGATGAGCAACTCGCGGTGTCGGCGATCGCCGTCAAGTCCGGTGCGGCCGGCATCGTCAAGCATGGGCGTGGGTCGGCATCGACGCTGATCTTCGATCGCGTTCCGAAGAAGGTGAAGGTCTCGGTCGGGGACACAATCGTGACGGCCGGGTGGCGCTCGAGCAGGCTCGCGTCCCTGTATCCGAAGGGGATCCCGATCGGCCGCGTTACGAGTGTCGGCCAGGCGGATACCGATCTCTGGAAGCAGATCCAGGTCGAGCCGTTCGCCGACTTCGAGCGCGTCGACGCCGTACTCATCCTCGTTCTCAAGGATGGCCAGAAGTGAATTCGGCTGTCGGAGTCCGCGTTGCACTGATCATCTTCGTCGTCGCGATCCTGCAGGTTTCAGCCTTTTCGTCGGTGACGATCGGTCGTGGCGTCCCGGAAGTCCTCCTCGTAGCGCTCGACTCGGTTGCGCTGCTCCGTGGAACCCTGACCGGTGCGGTGGCCGGCTTCTTCGCCGGGCTGATCGTCGACGTGGCGACGCTCGGCACGCTGGGGCTCACCTCGTTGCTCCTCACGCTCGTCGGATACTGGGCGGGACGGTACGGCGAGACAACGGGACGGGGGCGTCCGCATGCCCCTGTTCTCGCGGCTCTCGCTGCGACGGTGTTCGTTGGCATCGGTGGATACGCAATCCAGTCGATGCTCGGTGAGCCGATCTCGGCCCGCGTTGTTCTCGTCGCTCTCCCTGCGGCGCTGATCTGGAACACGGCCCTGATCTATCCGGTCTTCGGGCTGACACGTCGGATCGTGGGTGCGCCGGAGCGGGCCGATCGGGCGAGAGAGGTCGAACTCCTTGTCTGATGCCCCCTACGGTGAGCGACGTAACACCTCGTCGCGATTCCTGCCGCCCGATCCGTCGATCAGCGCGCCCTATCGCCTGACACCGGGACTTGCCGTTCGGGTCGGCGTTCTCGGTGTCATTGCGCTTGCTGTCTTCGCCCTCCTCTTCTTCAGGCTCTGGTCGCTCCAGGTGCTCTCCGGTGCGGAGTACCTCGACGCGGCCCAGAACAATCAGCTTCGAACGATCCGCGTCGAGGCACCACGTGGGCCGATTCTCGATCGGAGAGGTCGCGTGATCGTCGGGAACGTCCCGGGGACGGCCGTCAAGCTGTGGGTCGGTGACATGCCCAAGCAGGAGGGGCGCTATCGGATGATCAAGCAGCTGGCTGCGGTGCTCGATGTCCCTGTTCATCGCCTCGCCCGCGAGGTCGATACCCGAGGCGGAGATCCCCTGACGCCGATCACGGTAAAGACCGCCGTGCACGACGATCAGGTCTTCTACCTCCAAGAGCACGCCGCGGACTTCCCGGGCGTGCAGATCCAGCAGACCTACCTGCGTGACTACCCCTATCAGTCTCTCGCCGCACAGGTCCTCGGCTACATCGGCGAGGTCTCGCCCGAGGAGTTGAAGCGAAAGCGGGCTGCACGGAAGGACTACCGCGGCGGGGACAAGATCGGCAAATCGGGTGTTGAGGCAACGTTCGACGAATATCTCAACGGGACAGCCGGCGCCGCCCAGATCCGTGTCGATTCGCGAGGACGCCAGCAGAGCCCGCTCGAGCTCCGACGTGACGCTGTGCCCGGCACCGCGGTGCGACTCACGATCGACATCGACGTTCAGCGCGCGGCCGAGCGCGCTATCCGGGAGGGCGTCGCGCTTGCCAAAGCAAACAAGCAGTTCAACGTCGCGGGTGGAGCGATCATCGCGATCGACCCACGTGACGGCGCCGTGCGCGCGATGGCGTCGTACCCGACCTACAAGCCGTCCGTGTACGTGGGTCGGATCGACCCGAACAAGCTCGCGCCACTCGTCAACGACGCCGCCGCCAAGGCTGCCGACTTCCCCGGACTCAACCGTGTCACACAGGTCGCCTACCCACCGGGCTCGGTCTGGAAGCCGGTCACCGCGCTTGCGGCGATGCAGGAGCACATTCTCTCGCCGTACTCGTCGATCCAGTGCACGCCCACGGCGGAGTACGGTCGCGACAAGCAGAAATTCAAGAACTGGGATCCGTACGTGAACCGGCCGATGAACCTGCCCGAGGCACTCGCGACCTCCTGCGACACGTACTTCTACACCGTCGGGAATCGCTTCTACGAAGGTGGGTCGACCGAACGCAGCCGGATGCAGCAATGGGCCCGCAAGTTCGGCTTCGGGGCGCCGACCGGACTCGACATCGGCAACGAGTTGCCTTCCTGGCGGACGGTGGTTCCCACGCCCGCCTGGCGCAAGCGGACGTTCGAGACCGACTGGGACAAGGCTTGGAACCCGGGCGACTCGATTCAGCTCGCGATCGGCCAGAAGGACGTCACGGTGACGCCGCTGCAGATGGCGCGCTTCTACGCGATGATCGCGAACGGCGGCAAGCTCGTGACGCCGTACGTCGTCTCCGGCGCGGAGCAGCAGGGAACCACGGGACAACAGGCGTTGACCCTCCAGCAATTCCCACCCCCGCCGCCGCGCGATGCCGGTGTCGACCCAGCCGCTCTCGAGGCCGTGCGGGAGGGGCTATGGGCTGCGACGCACTCGACCAACGGAACATCCTCGGGCGTCTTCTCACGGTACGGGATCTCGATCGCAGGCAAGACAGGAACCGCCGAGAAGGTCGTCAACCTCCCTGGCTACCCCGTCGGTCATCTCGAAGACCAGTCGTGGTGGTGTGGGTACGGCCCGTCCGATGATGCGGAGCTCGTTGTCTGCGCCGTGATCGAGAACGGCGGTCATGGCTCCGCGGCCGCTGCTCCGGCGGCTCTGCGGGTCTTCGAGAAGTACTTCGGCAAGAAAGCCCCGCCGTTGCAGGTGGTGAACGTCGATTGATCGTCGATACGCGATCACCATCGTCTGCCCGGGCGCCGTCGCTCGGCGCTCTCGATCTCGGATCGGTCGTGCGCCGGCTCGACTGGGTGCTGCTTCTCGCGGCGGCCACACTCGTGGGCTATGGGCTCTGGGCGATCGGCGGGATAACGCGGTTCGACGTCCCGGGCAACCCTGACTACTACGTCATGCGGCAGGCGACAGCCGCCGCGCTCGGGGTCATCGGCATGCTCGTCGCGATCGCAACGCCGCCCTCGCTCTACCAGCGGCACTGGCGATTCCTCTATGGCGGAACGATCGGGCTGATGGTTGTCGTGTTCGTGGTTGCCGAGGCCATTCGCGGATCGAAACGATGGATCGATGTCGGGCCGTTCCAGTTCCAGCCGTCGGAGTTCGGAAAACTGTTCTTCGTGCTTGCTCTCGCCGGCTTCATGGTCGAACGCGGTCGGCGCGTCGGTGAGATCTCGACCGTGATCACAGCCGTGGGCCTCGGACTGCTCCCGATGATCCTCGTCTTTCTCCAGCCCGACCTCGGGAGTGCGCTCGTCTACCTTGGCGCGCTCGCAGGCGTGTTGTTCCTGTCGGGCGTACGCTGGCTCCACCTCACGATCGTTGGCCTGACCGGGCTCTTCGTCGTCGCGAGCGTTCTGTGGTTTCTCCCGGCCACCGGTATTCAGGTGCTCAAGCCGTATCAGACCGAACGCCTGATCGGATTCACGAATCCGGACAGCGATCCCGGCGACCTGACCTACAACGTCACCCAGTCGCGAACAGCGGTCGGCGCGGGCGGGCTGTCGGGACGCGGCGTGGAGGGAGCGAGCCAGACCCGTCTCGACTACCTCCCCGAGCACGCGACCGACTTTGTCTTCGCGTCGTTTGCGGAGCAGCGTGGGTTCGTCGGCACGTCGATCCTGCTCCTCCTCTACCTGCTCGTCGTGTGGCGCGCGCTTCGCGTGATCACGGTTGCCGGGGACCTCTACGGAGCGGTGGTCGCCGGTGGAATCGTCTCGGCATTCCTCTTCCAGGTCTTCGTGAACGTCGGGATGACGATGGGTATCGCTCCCGTGACGGGGATCCCGCTCCCGTTTGTGACCGTCGGAGGCTCGTCGATGGTGGCCAACCTCCTGGCTATCGGCGTGCTCCAGTCGATCCACGCCCGAGGCACGTCGGAGCGGTTCCGCTGATGCCGGCCGGGATCGGGATCGGCCAGATCAGTGGACTCGTTCGCGAGGTACGCGGGTTCGAAGGTGCAGCGCCGCGGATCACGATCACCGGCCCGGGGGCAGAGGCCCTAGCCTCGGCGCTCGCTGCGGGCGGAGATCGGAGCGCGATCTCGAGCGATGGTCATCCGCTGGCGGCAGCCATTGTCGTGCGGCTGATCGAGGGCGATCCGACGCCCACGGAATGCGCCTTCCTGCGCAGGCTCGCAAAGGAGCAGACCCCGGTGATCGTCGTCCGGCGCGGCGGCTCGATGCGGATCCCGCACGTTCTTGCCGACGATGTTGTCGATGCCGGATCCGACGAGGGCGTTGCCGAGATCGCGAACGCCATTGCCCTTGCGGCGGGTGCCGATGGCCCATCGCTTGCGGCGCGGTTGCCGATCCTGCGAGCGCCGGTGTCGCAGCGGCTGATCTCAACGACGGCCCTTGCGAATGCTGCGCTCGCAGCCTCGTCGCGTATGACGCACGCGCAGCTCCCGTTGCTCGCGCTGGCGCAGGCGCGCATGCTCTTGCTTCTAGGCGTCTCACGGGGTGAGACACTCCCGCGTGATCCCGAGGGGCTGCTGCGAGCAGCCGGCCCGTATCTTCTCGCCGCGATCGGAACCGGCGTTGGTGCCCGAGCGTGTGTTCGGCGCCTTCCCGTCAGCGGGCCGATCGTCCGCGCTGCCTTCGCCTACGGCGGTACGCGTGCTCTCGGCACTGCCCTTCGTCGCATCTAGCGAGGGATGTCGTCCGGACCGGGTCCTAGGATCGCATCGACACGAGGATGCAACCGAGATCCGAAGGGAGTGCCGGTGCCCGACATTGAGCTCGCCGAAGAACTGCTCCAGATCGAAGAGGCCGATGCGTGGTTCGAGTACCTGGAAGCAACGCGCGCCCAGTCGGAGAAGCGGTACGCCGAGGTGGAACCCTGGGCCTGGGCGCGCCTGAATCAGCGCCTTCGCGCCGTGCGCGCCCGTCGCACGCGCCTTCGCCCGGCTGCGGCCTGAGCCCCTCACGGCGGGCTCCGCGGCTGCAGGCGCTTCGCACTGATACCCTGGGCTACGAGGCCCTATTGATCATGGCCACGGTTTTTGACATCCGCTGCGCGAGGCCGGCACCCCGGTGGGGTTCTGTGCGCCCGCGCGCGCTACAACAGAGAGAGGCAACCCTTGCCCTGGTTTCGATGGAAGAACAAGAAGGACGAGCAGACCGCGCCCGAGGGCGCCACAAACGAGGTTCAGGAAGCTCCGCCTGAGCCGCAGGTCGCCCAGGTACGCACTGCCGCTGTCGCGGCAGCACCGGGCGCAGAGTCCGAATCGGAGGCACTGACAAACACGCGACGGCGCGGTAGCCGCGGCGGTCGCGGTCGTAAGCGGCCCGCCGGCGAAGGAGCTGCAGTCGACGCCGGCTCGACGCCCGACCCATCGCCCGCAGCCGGGAACAAGCCGAAGGATCCGACCCGGGAGAAGCCCGAGCGTAGCCAGCGCGCCGAGCGCAATGCCGACCGCCGTCGCACAGGCGGCCAGGGTGGCTCGACCCAGCGGCGGCGCCAGCCCCCGCGGCGTGCACCGCTTCCTGCCGCCAAGCGTGAGCTACTGATCTCGATCGACATCGGCGAGCAGCGTGTTGCGATCATCGAGGACGACCGTGTCGCAGAGGTCTACCTCGAGCGTCCGGAGCGCAGGTCGATCGCAGGGAACATCTACCTGGGAACGGTCGACAACGTGCTGCCCGGGATGGAGGCCGCATTCGTCGAGATCGGTCTCGAGAAGAACGGATTCCTCTACGTCGACGAGATCGTCGTGCCGGAGCTCGAGGGCAAGCGGCACGGAAAGAAGATCCAGGATCTGATCAGCCGTGGCGAGCAGCTGCTCGTGCAGGCGGTCAAGGATCCGATGAAGACGAAGGGCGCGCGACTGACGACCGAGATCTCGCTGCCTGGCCGCTTCCTCGTCTACGTGCCGAACGGCGAGGGCCTCGGTGTCTCCCGCAGGCTGGAGGACGCCGAACGAGCCCGGCTCAAGGACATCATCAAAGGGCTCGAGGTCAAGGAGGGTGGCGTCATCGTCCGCACCGCGGCCGAGGGAGCGTCGGCGGAGGACGTCGAGCGCGACCTCGTCTTCCTCCAGCGGCTGTGGAAGACGATCCAGGCACGCGCGAACGGCGCCGCTGCACCGAGCCTCGTCTACCAGGAGGCCGAGCTGCCCCTGCGGATCGTGCGTGATCTCTTCGCCGGTGACTTCGTCTCGGCGCAGGTCGACAACGAGCGCGCGCACAAGCGCATCGTCAGCTATCTGAAGAAGACGTCGCCGCACATGATCGAGCGCGTCCACCGGTACAAGGAGAAGGAGTCGCTGTTCGAGAGCTCGGGTGTCGAGAAGGAAATCGCATCGACCCTCGATCGCCGCGTCGATCTTCCCTCCGGTGGGTACCTCGTCTTCGACTACGCCGAGGCGTTCACCGTGATCGACGTGAACACCGGTCGCTTCGTCGGCTCCCGCTCGAAGAACTCGAACCAGCGTCTCGAGGACACGATCACGAAGAACAACCTCGAGGCCGTGAAGGAGGTGGTGCGCCAGCTGAGGCTGCGCGACATCGGCGGGATCATCGTGATCGACTTCATCGACATGGCCAACCCCAAGAACCGCGCCTCTGTCGAGGATGCACTGCGGGACGAGCTCGAGCGGGATCGGACGAAGACGTACGTCGTCGAGATCTCTCCGCTCGGCCTCGTCGAGATGACCCGTCAGAACGTCACCGACGGGCCTCGTGAGATTCTGACCAGAAAGTGCCCCACGTGCGCCGGCGACGGCATCGTGGTCTCTGATCACACCGTCGCGATGCAGGTCGAGCGGAAGCTCCGGGCGCTCTCGGCGCCGGGTAGCCGCGTACAGGCCTATCGCATCGCCCTTCACCCGCGCGTGCTCGAGCTCGTCGTCGGCCCGGGCGGATCGCGCCTTGCCGCGATCGAGGAGGCGACACGGCGTCGGTTCTTCCTCATCGCCGCAGAGGGACACATTCACACCGACCACTTCTCGGTGCTCGCGGAAGGCAAGCTCGTCGACCTGGCTCCCGCCGTGAACGTGGCCGAGGGATCGACAGTCGAGATCAAGCTCGGCGAGCTGGGCCGCTACGACGCGACCGCCGGAGCCGGCAAGCTCGACGGACTCGATGTTCTCGTGGCCGACGCTGCCAAGCTGGTCGGCAAGAAGGCGACTGTGACGATCGGGCGCGTCCTCGACGGACAGGCGTTTGCGACGCTCGTCAGGGAGGACATGGGCGCCGGTCCGATCACCTTCGAGAGTGAGGCCGAGAAGCCCACGCGGGCGCCGGCCAAGCGCAGGGCTGCCACCGCCGAGGAGGGTGCCGAGGAGCTCGATGTCGCGGAGGATGATCTGGTCGATCCCGCCGACGAAGCCTCGGAACCCGTCGTCGAAGACGCCGAGAGCAAGACGGACGCCGATGACGCCTCCCTGGAGGCCACTGACGACGACGTCGTCGAGGACGGTGCCGACACCGA
Organism: Thermoleophilia bacterium; assembly: GCA_026785685.1. Taxonomy (GTDB): domain Bacteria; phylum Actinomycetota; class Thermoleophilia; order Gaiellales; family Gaiellaceae; genus Gaiella. Next base: position 22,685 of record JAJAZN010000307.1, on the reverse strand, counting down.
TGGAGTCACGCCGGTCAAGAAGCGAACGCGTCGTGGTTCACGCGGCGGCCGCCGCCGCCGCAAGCCGGCCGGCGCAGCCGCGGGCGTCGAAGGTGCAGCCGAGCCCGGTGAGGACGCTGAGCTGGCGGACGCACCGGATGGCGAGATCTCCTCGGAGGTCGTCGCAGAGGAGGCGGCCGACGGTTCTGTGACGCCGACTCCCGCTGCCGCTCCGAGAAGCACGAGCCGGCGCCGTGCGCCACGCATTCACGTCCCCGGCGACCCGGCAGAGAAGGCGCCGTCGCCCGATGTCGTCGAGGCTCTCGTCTCGAGCGAGGGCGACGTTGCGGCGACGTCGAACGGCGACGGCCCCGAGGCGAGCGCCGAGACCGAGGCGTCTGCCGAGGGCGTGTCGAGCGACGGTGACGCGCCTCCCGTCGTCAAGCGCAAGACCCGTCGAGGGAGCAGGGGCGGAAAGAACCACCGCAAGAAGCCCGTTGCGACGGGAGATGCCGTCGCGATCGGAGAGGGCGAGCGAAACGGGGTCGGGAACCTCGCCGGCGAGAGCGCAACACCCGCCCTCCATGATATCCCCGTTGCTGTTGCGGCTGTTGAGCGCGAGGTCGCCGTCGAGTCGTCTGTTCCCGACACCTCTCCGGCAGAGCCTGAGGTCGAGGCGCCGGCAGCGTCTGCCGCAACCCCGCAGCAGGGCGACGCGGGGTACGTGCCCATGTCAGAGTGGCTCGACGACTTCGACCGCAGATGATGCGCTGCGTTCGCTACACTCCTTCGGCTCGCGGGCACCTGCCCGCGTTTTCCGCGTCGGAGACCCAACTCGCATGAGCTACGCAATCATTTCCCTCGGTGGCAAGCAGTATCGCGTCAGCGAGGGGCAGCGCCTGCTCGTCGACCGGCTCCCGACGGAGGACGGGAAGACGTTCACGCCTGACGTCTTGCTCGTCGGCGGCGACGGAGCACCCGCGCTCTCGCCAAAGGACGTCACCGTCACGGTCAAGGTGCTCGGCCAACAGCGCGGCCCGAAGATCCGGATCGGCAAGTACAAGAAGCGCACCGGCTACAAGCGCCATACGGGATTCCGTTCGGCCCTGACGCAGATCGAGATCGAGTCGATCGGCGGCAACACGAAGGCTGCCGCGAAGCCGAAGCCCGAGGCTGCAGCGAAGCCCGAGGCTGCGGCAAAGCCCGAGGCGGAGGCAGCGGTCATCGAGGCGGCTGCGGTCGAGACAGAAACAGTGGTCGAGAAGGAGACAGTGGTCGAGGCGAAGCCGAAGGCAGCAGCAAAGCCGAAGGCGGCAGCAAAGCCGACGGCAGCGCCCGCCACGGAGCCTGACATTGCAACGGAGACCGCGGAGCCCGTGAAGGAGGAGGAGAGCTAGATGGCACATAAGAAGGGGCTCGGCTCCTCGAGGAACGGTCGTGACTCCGAAAGCAAGCGCCTCGGCGTGAAGATCTTCGCCGGCCAGGAAGTGAAGGCCGGGATGATCATCGTCCGCCAGCGTGGTACGCGATTTCGGCCCGGCGACGGCGTTGGCCTCGGACGCGACCACACGATTTTTGCGAAGCGTGAGGGCGTCGTCGAGTTCCGCCGCTCGGGTGACAAGCGCTTCATCTCAGTGCTTCCGGGCTGACACCCGGAACCATCTAGCATGTTTCACGATCGCGCACGGATTCGCGTCAAGGCGGGCCGCGGCGGCGACGGCGGGCTCAGCTTCCGTCGCGAGAAGTTCGTGCCCAAGGGTGGGCCGGACGGTGGTGACGGCGGGCGCGGCGGCGATGTGATCATTGTTGCCGACAAGGATCTCCGCGATCTCTCGTCGTTCCGGGCCAAGTCGGTGTTCGACGCAAGGCGTGGAGGCAACGGCAGCGGCACGCGGAAGCACGGGGCGGACGGCGCAGACGTCGTGCTCACCGTTCCCGTGGGAACGCAGATCACGAAGGCCGAGGACGGCATGGTCGTGGCCGATCTCCGCGAAGACGAGGTGCGTGTCGTGCTCGCACGCGGGGGCGGAGGAGGGCGCGGGAACTCGAACTTCGCGACCCCGACGAGGCAGACCCCGCGCTACGCCGAGACCGGAATGCCCGGCGAGTCTTTCGAGCTCGAGCTTCATCTCAAGCTGATGGCGGACGCCGCGTGCGCGGGCCTGCCGAACGCCGGCAAGTCTTCACTCCTCGCCCGGATTTCGAACGCGAAGCCGAAGGTCGCCGACTATCCGTTCACCACGCTGGCGCCGATGCTCGGCACGGTCGACGGCCGCGACGGCCGGCAGCTGACCGTTGCGGACGTGCCGGGGCTGATCGAGGGCGCGAGTGAGGGCATTGGGCTCGGCCACGAGTTTCTTGCCCACCTCGAGCGCGCTCGGCTGTTGCTTCACGTGATCGATGCCTCGGAGGGAGACGCGGACGAGCGCTTCAGCGTGATCGACCGCGAGCTTTCGGCCTACGGAGCGGGGCTCGGCGAGCGACCGCAGCTCGTCGTCCTCAACAAGTCAGACCTCGACCCCGATCCTGCGCCCTTCACCGTCGAGGACGAGCGTGTCGTCGCGGTTCACCGGATCTCATGCGCGACGGGGGCGGGGATCGACGAGCTCAAGACGCTGCTCTTTTCGCTCTGCGAACAGGATGTTCCCGAACCGGCTCCCGTCGTCGAGGAGGTTCCAGCATTCCTCGAGTATCGGCCCCGTCCTCCCGAGCGACGGCAGTTCCGCGTTCTTCGCACCGGCCAGGGGTTTCGGATCGTCGGTGTGGCGCCCGAGGGGGAGGAGCTCGAGGCAGCGCTGCGTGACGCAGGGGTGAGGTCGGGCTCGGAGGTCGAGATCGGTGACGAGGTCGTCGTGTGGGAGAAGTGAGCGAGAATGTCGGGATCTTTGGTGGCGCGTTCGATCCGCCGCACAACGGGCACCTCGCTCTCGCGCGTGACGCGATCGACCATTTCCGTCTCTCGCGGCTCCTCGTCCGCGTCGTGGTCGATCCGGGCCACAAGGACGTCGAGACGGCGCCCGAGGCCAGGCTTGCCCTTGCCGAGCTCGCGTTCGCGACGCTCGACGAGGCGGCGGTGAGCCTCGACCCGTTCGGCCGCACCGTCGACTCCCTCGAGGCGCTCGGCCTCGACGACCCCTTGTTTCTCCTTGGCGCGGACGAGCTCGCTGCATTCCCGACGTGGACGCGGCCGGATCGTGTGCTCGAACTGGCACGCATCGGTGCGGCGACCCGTCCAGGAAGTGATCTCCAGGATCTCGATCGAGTCGTCCGCTCCCTGGTGCTGCCCGAACGCGTGGAGCTCTTCCCGATCACGCCGCTCGCCGTGTCCTCCTCCGAAATCAGGGAGAGGGTCTACTCGGGGCTGCCGATCGACGACCTCGTGCCGGCCGCGGTCGCTCGGGAGATCGACCGCCTCGGGCTGTACCGCACCCGGTGATGGCGCAGAACCGCCGGTACACTTGGCCCGACTGCATGACGTCCCGTTCCCGTCCCGACCGAGGAAGCTGACCGACCTGACATCGCTCGAGCAAGCTCGCCGCATCGCCGTCCTCTGTGAGGAGAAGCTCGCGACGAACATCACCATCATGGATATGCGCACGGTGTGCGACTACACCGATTTCTTCGTCATTGCGACAGGTGGGAACACGCGTCAAACGAAGGCGATCAGCGACGAGGTGCACTTCGTGATGAAGCGCGATCACGAGCTCCTGCCGCGCGCGGTCGCGGGGGAACGCGAGGGCACCTGGATCATCGCCGACTACTACGACACCGTCCTTCACGTCTTCACCGAGGAGACGCGCGAGTTCTATCGCCTCGAGGATCTGTGGAACGACGTGCCGAAGCTCGAGGCTGCATCCGCTTGACTGTTGCCTTGTGAGGAAACGATACCATCCGATCTGTTCTCTAGGCTGAGAACATGCTGTCAACTGGTCAGAAGGGTGCGATCGCAGAACTGGCGATCGCCGCTCGTGCGGTGGAACTCGGGGTCGGTGTCTACCGACCTGTCGCCGAAGGAGGGCGCTATGACCTGGTGTTCGATGTTGGCGGCAGCTTGTTACGTGTCCAATGCAAGTGGGCCAACCTGCACGACTCTGTCATCGTGGTCTGCTGTCGGCGCTGCCGTCGTACCAAGGAGGGGCTTCTTCATCGTGGCTACGAGGTCGATGAGATCGACGGCATCGCGGCGTATTGCTTCGAGTTGCGCCGGTCTTTCTACCTACCGATCGAGCAGATTGCCGGTCGCGTGGCTCTTCAACTCGGGGTTCACCCCACGAAGAACAATCAGACGCACCTGGTGAACTGGGCGGCCGACTTCGGTCTCGAGCGTCTACAATCTGCGGGTACGGGGCCATAGCTCAGCTGGGAGAGCGCCTGCGTGGCACGCAGGAGGCCGGCGGTTCGAGCCCGCCTGGCTCCATCTGAAACCCGCCCGACGAGGCGGGTTTCGCATTTCTCTAGGGGGTGAGAGCATGTCCGCCGACACCGCTCTCCGCGCCAATGTGCGCCTCCTCGGCGATCTCCTCGGGCGCGTGCTGGTACGAGCAGGAGGGCCAGGAGATGCTCGACGACGAGGAGCGGATCCGCGCACTCGTTCGTGGAAGCCCGAACGGGAGGATCGTGCGACCAGCTCGGCGAAGCGGTCGCCTCGCTCGATCACGACAGGCAGGCCGCGGTGCTTCGGGCGTTCGCGCTCTTCTTCCAGCTCGTCAACATCGCCGCAGCATCACCGGATCCGCTAGGGCAGCGGTCCCAAAAGAGGAAGCGTAGTTCTGCTATTGTCGCTGAAACCGTTGGGGAGTATCGGACGGTGATCGTCGACAATACGGCCCTCGTTGGGCCCGGCGACACCAGCGCGTCAGCGCTCGAGAGACCTTCGGCTCGTGGAGACCAATGAGCTGGAGGAGTGATCGTCGTGTCCGTGCTGTCACAGTTTCTGATTTGGGGTGGGTTCGTCGCGTTCATCGGGGCGCTTCTCGCGCTCGACCTGTTCGTCTTCCATCGCGAGCCGAAAGAAGTCTCGTTCAAGTCGGCGGCGTGGCTCTCCGCGTTTTGGATCACGCTCGGTGTCGCCTTCGGTGGCGTCGTTTGGTGGTGGAAGGGATCGACGTCCGCGGGCGAGTACTACGCCGGCTACGTGATCGAGAAGAGCTTGTCGATGGACAACGTCTTCGTCTTCGCGCTGCTCTTCTCCGCGTTCGCGGTGCCGGCCGTGCTCCAGCACCGGGTGCTGTTCTGGGGCGTCGTCGGCGCGCTCGTCTTTCGTGCCGCGTTCATCTTCGCCGGCGTGGCGCTGCTCGAGCGCTTCCACTGGATGGTCTACATCTTCGGTGGCTTCCTCGTTGCCACCGGGGTCAAGCTTCTTTTCACCGATCACGGCAAGGGAGACCCGCACAAGAGCAGGGTGCTCGCGCTCACTCGAAGGCTTGTACCCGTCACCGACGACTACCGTGGGCATCACTTCCTTGTTCGCGAAAAGGGCGCCCTGATCGCGACACCGCTCCTCCTCGTGTTGGTCGCCGTCGAGACGACCGACCTCATCTTCGCCCTCGATTCGATCCCGGCGATCCTCGCCGTCACGACGGACACGTTCATCGTCTTCAGCGCAAACGCATTCGCCATCCTCGGGCTGCGGTCGCTCTACTTCTGCCTCGCCGGAATGCTCGATCGGTTCGTCTATCTGCGCGTCGGCCTCGCCGCGATTCTCGTCTTCGCCGGCGGGAAGCTGATCTGGTCGGGCGTCGCCGGCAAGGTTCCCGTGCTCCTCTCACTCGCTGTGATTCTGACGATCCTGGTCGTCTCGATCGTCGCGTCACTGATCAGGACACGCGGCCCGAAACCTCCCTCGATCCCAGCACGGAGCTGACCGTCTGGGAGGCACGATGAACGGTCATCCCTGCGCCGACCCCCAAACGCTCGCGCCTGCCGGTCCGTTCGACCTGCGGATGACAACCAACCTTTAATACATGAAAGAAGATTCTGCTATAGTGAGAACTACCGAAGGGGAGTATCCCCAGACACTCGATCGTCAGCACGGTCTGACCGACCCGGTCGAGTGAGCGCCACCAAGGCGCGGAGAGACTTTCGGGCCTACCTTCGATGTTTGAGAGTTGAGGAGCCCGGATGGAGGATGTCAGCGCAACGCGCAGTGAGCTACTCGCCCGCCGGGTACGCATTCGCCTCGCCGAGCAGGGCCGCGACCTTCTCAAAGAGAAGCGGACGGCTCTCGTGCGCGAGTTCGCGCGACTCAGCCGTGAGGCTGTAGAGGGCATGGACGCGCTTGGGCGTTCGGCGAGTGCTGCCACTCGAGCGCTCTCGACCGCGGTTGCACTTGACGGCCCTGAGGCGGTCGGATCGGCCGCGCTCGTCACAAGTCGTCAGCTCCGCGTTGCAGTTCGGTCACGTGTCGTCGCCGGCGTCCGGATCGCCGAGCTCGAAGCGGACGTCGCAGCGCGCGCCGCGGACGCCCGCGGTTACGCGCTCGTATCGACGAGCGGACGGATCGACCTTGCCGCACATCGCTTCGAGGTCGTGCTGGACCAGCTGCTCGAGTTCGCAGTCCTGGAACTCACCCTGCGCCGGCTCGTCGAGGAGATCGAGCGAACGACGCGGCGGTTGAATGCGCTCGAGTACGTGGTCGTCCCACGCCTTGCGGCCGAGCGCGACTGGATCAAGCAGGTTCTCGAAGAGCGTGAGCTCGAATCGCGCGTGCGCCTTCTGCGTGCCCGCGGGACGAGGGAGAGGAGAGCTGCATGACGGAGAGGAGCAACGAGGACGCCCTCGCGTCCGTTCGGGATCTCGAACGGGCGCTCGACGAGCGCAGCGTGGCCCTCCAGGCCGCGGACGATCTCATAGCGGAGGCGCGCACGCAGGCAGATGCTCTGCTGAAAGCGGCACAGGAGGAGGGCGTCGCGACAGCGGCACGGCGCCGTGGGGAGAGGCTTACGGACGCAGCTGCTGAGGCCGCCCGGATCGAAGCCGAGGGCAGTTCCGAAGCGGCCGCCGTCGTCGCCTACGCAGCGGAGCACCATGCCGCGATAGCCGACGAATTGCTCGGCATTGTGCTCGGTGGAGCCGCGGAGAGGGCTCCATGCTGACCCCGATGACCCGGGTGCGGATGATTGGTCCGAAGAGCGCGCTCGTGCAGGCGATCGAGGAGCTCCACACCCTTGGGATCGTCCATCTCGATGTCGCAGGAGCCGCCTCCGACTCGGCTCTCGACTCGGTCCCTGAGGATCACAGGCGCGATCGTCATCGCGACGAGCTCAGCCTCTTGCTCGTCGAGCTCGATGCGCTCCTCTCCCTCGTACCTGCCACCGATCGCCCGGCAGCGGTCGCTGGCGATCACGTGCCGGGCTCGATCGACGCATCCGCGATGCGGGCCGCGATCGCGCCCACGGTGCACGAGGTCGAGGAACGGGTGCGCGAGCTGGAGGAGCTCGAGGCGGAGGCGGTCGTCCTGCCGCGGTATGTCCAGCCGCTCCGACAACTCCTGCCGCTCGTGCCGTGGCTCGCCGACCTCTCCGACCGCGAGCTCGCCCTTCTCCGCCTCGACACGGCGGCGCTCGTCCTCAACCTCGACGACGACACGGTCGTCAGCCTTCTGCGGGCCGAGCTCGAGGTGGAGCTCGGCGAACGGTTCGAGCTCGTTGCGACACCGGTCGACGAGAGCACCGTCGGCTGCGTGCTCGTCTTCCCTCATGACGCAGGCGATTCGGTACACGGGCTGCTCGGCCGCGAGCACGTTCGGCATGTCGCGCTGCCGACACGCTACTCCCAGCTCTCTCTGAGAGGCGCAGTCGAGGCAATGGAAGAGCGCGAGCGACTATTGCCCGCTGCGATCCAGGGCGCCGAGGAGGCCGTCCGCGAGCTCGTCGTGCCCCACGCCGCGGAATGGCAGCTCTATCGCACGGCCGCAGCCGCAGAGCTCGAGCAGCTCGAAGCGATCGGCTTGCTGAGGATGACCGACCGGGCGTACGTCATGGAAGGCTGGTGGCCGCGCAGCCAGGGCGGAACCCTGCGCGAGGAGCTCGACCGGCGCCTCGACGGCCAGGTCGCGATCGAGGAGAGCAAGCCGGCAAGGGTCGACTCTCGCGTGCCTGTTCTCCTCCACAACGTTCGTCTCGCACGCCCGTTCGAGGCGCTCGTGGAGTTTCTCGACGTTCCTCGCTCCGCGAGCCTCGACCCATCGCTCGTGATGTGCCTGTTCCTGCCGCTGATGTTCGGGATCATGGTCGGCGATGTCGGCTACGGAGTGATCCTTCTCTTCCTCGGCCTCTACGCGCGGCGCCGGTTTGCGCGCAGCGCGCCGGTGCTGCGGGACATCTCGTTCGTCCTCGTCTTCGGAGCCGCGTGGTCGCTCGTCTTCGGAGTTCTCTTCGGCGAGTTCTTCGGCGACGTCGGTAAACGCATCGTCGGCTACGACTGGGCAGTCTGGATGTACCGGCCCGGCGCGGAGGCACTCGAGCCGCTGCTCCTCTTCGCGATTGCGATCGGCATCGTGCATGTCGTTCTCGGGATCGTCCTCGGGATGTGGCAAGCGGCTCGGTTTCGCGAGCCGCGGACGCTCCTCGACCGTCTCGGCACCCTCCTCGTGCTCATTGGGCTGTTCACCGTGGCGGGCGTTGCGGCCGACCAGTTGCCGGAGGGAGCGATGACGCCGGCGGTCGCGCTCGCTGTCGTCGGGCTCGTGCTCGTCCTCTCGCTTCACGGTGCGATGGGCCTCGTGATGGGGCCACTCGAGCTGCTCGGCACGCTCGGGAACATCCTTTCTTACCTGCGCCTCGCCGCCGTCGGGCTCGCGTCCGCCTATCTCGCGATCGTCGCGAACGAGCTCGCTCTTGCCGGGCCGATCTGGCTCGGGATCATCGTCGGCACGTTCTTCCACACACTGAATCTCGCGCTGGCGGGCTTTAGCCCGATGGTGCAGGCGTTGCGTCTGCACTACGTCGAGTGTTTCAGCAAATTCTTCGAAGGGGGCGGGACGCCGTTCCACCCGTTCGGGGAGCGACAGACGATGGGCGCGGAGACCCCGCGCGCCGTCGAGCAATCCACCTGACACGAAGGGACGTGATCTGAATGGACATTGGTACCGGACTCGTAGCGATCGGAGCGGGCCTGGCCGTCGGCCTCGCCGCACTCGGAAGCGGGCTCGCGCAGGCGCGCATCGGGGCGGCAGCGATCGGAGCGATCGCCGAGAAGCCCGAGCTAACGGGGCGGGCGATCCTGCTCGTTGCAATCCCGGAGACGCTCGTGATCCTCGGCTTCGCCGTCGCCGCAATGACGATCGTGCTGCTCTAGCCCGATGCTACTCGCGAACCTACTTGCAGCCCTCGAGAACGAGGCCCAGCAGGAGTTCGAGCAGCTCGCGAGCAACAGCCGAGCCGAGGCCGAGGCGATTCTCGCCGAGGCCGAGGCGGCGGCCGTTGCGCTCGCGGAGGCTCCAACCCTCGCTGCCGAGGCGACGGTCGCGGCGGAGGAGAGGGCGATCGTGGCACGTGCGCGCCTTCGTGCTGCCCAGCAGGTCCGGGAGGCGCGTGAGCGAGCCTGGCAAGACGTCCGCGTCGCTCTCGAAGAGCGGATCGTCGCCGTCCGCCTGTCACCGGGCTACTCCGGGCTGCTCGAGCAACTCGTAGCGGAGTGCCGGGCGGCTGCGCCGGCCGGCAGCCTCCTCAGGGTCGACGCCCGCGATGAGCAGCTCGCCCGGGAACTCGCATCGGACCTCGAGGTCGAGGGGACGCTCACGACTGCCGGGGGCGTCGAGCTCGGCACGGGTGAGGGCGTAACCGTTCGGAACACGCTCGAGGAACGGCTCGCAAACGCGGAGCCCGAGCTCCGCCGTCGCCTGGGTGAGGTTCTCGCCGTCGCCCGACTCGAGAAGGACGAGCGCTGATGCTGCTCGCGTCAGGCTACGACTACGGGAACGCACGTCTGCGTGCCAGGCGGCCCGACCTGCTCTCGGCAGCGGTGATCGAGGAGATGCTCGAGCTCGATCTCGACGGGATCGCAGGAGCGCTCTCGACGACGGCGTACAGGGGGTCGCTCGAGCGGGTCACGGTTCGCAGCCAGGGCGCAGCCCGCATTCACGACGCGGTGCGTTTCCACCTCGCCGGGACGTTGGACGCGACGCGGCGGATGTACGAGGAAGAAGCGAGGCAGCTCGTCGAGCTTGCACTCACCGACACCGATCTCCACAACGCGCTCGTCCTGCTTCGTGCTCACGTGCACGGTGGCGACCGGGAGGCGGCCGTCGCGCACCTCGTCCCGCTCGGGAACATCACCGATGCGCTGGCCCGCGAGGTTCTGCGCCAGCCGGAGCTCGCCGCAGCAGTGCAGCTCCTCGTGCGATGGAGGTTGCCGGATCCCGAGACGGCGCGCGTCCTGCACGCGGCCTGGCCCGTCTACGAGGTCGACGAGGATCTCGCTCATCTCGAGCATGCACTGTGCGCGGCGACGGCAGCTCGTGTGATCGAAGGGGCCCGCGCCGCCGGTCCTGACGGCCTTGAATTGCTTCGCGCTGCAGGGCGCGATGCCGATGAGCGGAACCTGGTCGTCGCCCTCCGTGCCCAGGCGGGATCTGCAACCGAGCCGGCGTTCCTGCCGCAGACGAGCCTCGATCTCGAGTCCCTCTCGCGCGCCGCCGTTACACCAGGCCGCGCCGCCGCCGTCGCCGTGCTCGCGTCGGTCGCGCGCGACCCCTGGCTCAGGCCGCTCGAGCGCTACGCGGCCGGGGGTGACCTGACGGAGCTCGAGCTCGAGCTCGAGCGGCATCGCCTCGTCGACACGGTCGCCCGGTTCGATCGCGGCGACCCTCTCGGGTTCGGCATCCCACTTGCCTGGATCACCGCGACGACACTCGAGGCGCGGAACCTCAGGCTCGTCGCGGAGCGGGCCGAGCGCGGCATGAGCCCCGACCTGATCCGACCTCTCCTCATCTTCGCCGACAGGAGCACCTGACCATGGAACGACTGATCGTCATCACGACACCCGAGCTTGCGGACGGCTACCGGCTTGCCGGGGCGACGACCGTTGCAGTCGAGGACGCGGCTGCGGCTCAGGCGAAGCTCACCTTGCTGCTCGACGAGGAAGAGGGCCTCGTGGCCGTGCACGAGCCGTGGCTTTCGGCGTTCGACCCTATGGTGCGCCGCGAGTTCGAACGCCGCCGTCGCCCGCTCGTGGTTGCTCTCCCGGCCGGCGGCACAGACAGCGCGGGCGAGGAGCGTGGCGCCCGTCTTCGGAGCCTGCTCGAGCATGCCGTCGGCTATGAAATCACCTTCGATCGAGAGGGGCAACAATGAGTAATCTCGCCGTCGCTACGGGACGGGTATGGCGCGTGGCCGGACCCGTCGTCGTCGCCAGAGGGTTGGCAGGCGTTCGGCTCGCCAACCTCGTCCGGGTCGGCGAGGCCGGCCTGCCCGGCGAGGTAATCAAGCTCTCCGGCGACGAGGCCACGATCCAGGTGTACGAGGAGACGACCGGGATCCGCGCCGGCGAGCCCGTCGTCGACACCGGGGTGCCGCTCCAGGTCGAGCTCGGCCCAGGGCTGCTCGGTCAGATCTTCGACGGCACCCAGCGTCCACTGACGGTGCTCGCAGCTGAGGGTGACGACCCCTACGGGAATCCACTGATCCGCCGCGGCGTCGAGGTGCCGGCTCTCGATCGCGAGCGCATCTGGGCGTTCTCGCCGAGCGTTGCAGTCGGCGATCGTGTTCTCGAGGGGGCGACCCTCGGCACGGTGGCCGAGAGCGTTGCGATCGAGCACCGGATCCTCGTGCCGCCAGGCCTCGGCGGCACGGTGACGCGAGTTCATCGGGGCGACGCGACGGTGACCGAGCCGGTCGTCTGGATCGACGATGATCCGGTGAGCATGCTGCAGCGTTGGCCGGTGCGCCAGGCGCGGCCTTTCGCTCGTCTCCTGCCGCCGGCGACGCCCCTCGTCACGGGCCAACGTGTGATCGATGTGCTGTTCCCGGTTGCGCTCGGAGGCGCAGCCACGATCCCTGGCGGCTTCGGCACCGGCAAGACCGTGCTCGAGACGTCACTGGCCAAATGGGCCCATGTCGACGTTGTCGTCTACGTCGGTTGTGGCGAGCGCGGCAACGAGCTGACGGAGGTGCTGGAAGAGTTCCCCGAGCTCGTCGACCCGAGGACGGGTGCGTCGCTGATGTCGAGGACGATCCTGATCGCGAACACGTCGAACATGCCGGTCGCCGCGCGCGAAGCGTCGATCTACACGGGCATCACGCTGGCCGAGTACTACCGTGACCAGGGGTACCACGTTGCCCTGATGGCGGACTCAACGAGTCGCTGGGGCGAGGCGTTGCGGGAGGTCTCCGGGCGTCTCGAGGAGATGCCGGCGGAGGAAGGGTACCCGGCCTATCTCTCGACACGCCTGGCGGAGTTCTACGAGCGGGCCGGGGCGGTGCAGTGCCTCGACGGCGAACGTGAGGGGTCCGTCACCGTGGTCGGCGCCGTGTCACCTGCAGGCGGCGATTTCTCTGAGCCGATCACCCAGAACAGCCTCCGCCTCGCCGGCACGTTCTGGGCGCTCGATACCTCGCTTGCCCGCCGCCGCCACTTCCCCTCGATCAACTGGACGCGCAGCTACACGCTCTACGACCTGACCGGCTGGTTCGTCGAGGAGACCGCCCCTGATTGGGAGGAGCACCGCGACTGGGCGCTCGACCTCTTGCAGCGCGAATCGAGTCTGCTCGAGATCGTCCAGCTGCTCGGCGTCGACTCGCTCGCTCCAGCGCAGCGGGCACTCCTCGTCACCGGTCGAATGCTGCGGGAGAGCTTCCTGCAGCAATCGGCTTTCGACGAGATCGACGCCTACTGTCCGCTCGACAAGCAGCTTGCGATGCTGCGCGTGATTCACCGGGCGGATACCGCGATGGTGGCCGCAGTCGAGCGCGGAGTCGCTCCTGAGCGACTCGGTGTCCTACCCGTACTCGCGGGCGTCGGGCGTATGCGCTCATGGCTCCCGGATTCGGTCGACGAACTGGCCACCGACCTTGCCAATCGGATCGAGAAGGAGATCGAAGCCCTATGACACGAACGCTGTACACGGTCGAGCATCGGACCGTCTCCGACGTCTCGGGGCTCTTGCTCGCGGCCGAGCACACCCAGGGTGTTGGATACGGCGACCTCGTCGACGTCGTTGCCCCCAACGGATCGACGCGGCGCGGCCAGGTGCTCGAGATCAGCGGCGATCGGATCATCGTCCAGGTGCTCGGGGGCACACGCGGACTCGATACGCCATCGACGGTGGTGCTCGCGAGAGCGGAGTCCGCGACGATGCCCGTCGGGCCCGATCTCGTGGGACGTGTGCTCGACGGCCTTGGACGGCCGATCGACGGTGGGCCGCCCCTGCTTCCGGTTGCCTACAGGGACGTCAACGGGCAGCCCATCAATCCGGTGGCCCGTGCCCATCCCGCCGAGTTCATCGAGACTGGCGTCTCCGCGATCGACGGCCTCAACACGCTCGTGCGGGGGCAGAAGCTCCCGATCTTCTCCGGTGCCGGGCTCCCCGGCCTCGAACTCGCGACGCACGTGGCGGAGAAGGCACGAGTCCGTGGCACAGACGAAGACTTCGTCGTCGTTTTCGCCGCGATCGGGGCAACTGCTCGCGAGGCGGCGTTCGTGCGTTCGCGGTTCATCGAGAGCGACGCCCTCGACCGCACGGTGCTCTTTCTCAACCTCGCGGGCGACCCCACGGCGGAGCGCCTGTTGACGCCACGTTCGGCGCTGACGGCCGCCGAGTACCTCGCCTACGACGACGGCCGCCATGTCCTCGTCATCCTCGTCGACATCACGAGCTACTGCGAAGCGCTTCGCGAGGTCGCAGCGGCACGTGAAGAGGTTCCCGGACGGCGTGGGTACCCGGGGTACATGTACACCGACCTCGCATCGCTCTTCGAGCGGGCCGGCCGCATCCACGGCAGGAGCGGGTCGGTCACGCAGCTGCCAATCCTGACGATGCCAGACGACGACATCACCCATCCGATTCCCGACCTCGCCGGGTACATCACCGAAGGGCAGATCGTCCTTTCGCGCGATCTCGACCGACGCGGCGTCTGGCCGCCGATCGACGTGCTGCCTTCGCTCAGCCGCCTCATGAACGCAGGCATCGGCGAAGGGCGGACGCGCGGCGATCATCGCCAGATCGCCGATCAGCTCTACGCGTTCGTCGCGCGCGCGCGCGAGTTGCGTGGGCTCGTCTCGATCGTCGGCGAAGCAGCGCTCACCGAAGCCGACCGCCGAACCCTTGCTTTCGGCGATGCCTTCGAAGTCTCCTTCGTGGGACAGGGCGTCGAGCGCCGCACGCTCGAGCAGACGCTCGACCTCGCCTGGTCACTCCTCGACGGTTTCCCGGATGAGGAGCTCTCGCGGGTCACGCCGGAGATGCTCGGGAGGTTCCGCTCCCGCGCTGCGGAGCCTGACTGACGGTTCGGGCACGACATCGGGAGGCAGCGCACTAGGGTGACCGCATGTCCGCCGACACCGCTCTCCGCGCCAACGTGCGCCTCCTCGGCGATCTGCTCGGGTGCGTGCTGGTCGAGCAGGAGGGCCAGGAGATGCTCGACGACGAGGAGCGGATCCGCGCGCTCGCTCGTGCAGCCCGCACCGGCGGATCGCGCGATCCGCTCGGCGAAGCGGTCGCCTCGCTCGATCACGACAGGCAGGCCGCGGTGCTTCGGGCCTTCGCGCTCTTCTTCCAGCTCGTCAACATCGCCGAGCAGCACCATCGCATCCGACGGCGGCGCGAGTACGAGGCGGAGGGGCGCATCCCGCGCGAGTCGCTCGCCGAGGCGTTCGCGCAGATCGACGGCGGTGGCGTCGACGAGAGCGCGCTGCAGCAGTCGGGTGCACGCCTGCGTGTCGAGCTCGTTCTTACGGCACACCCGACGGAGGCGACGCGCCGTACCGTACTCGAGGCTCACCGTCGCGTCGCGGCGCATCTCGCGCGCCTCGACGACGACGGCACTCCCGCGTCGGAGCGGCAGCGTGTCGAGGACGCACTTGCGGAGGAGATCACCCTGCTCTGGCAGACCGATGAGATCCGCTCCAGGAGACCGCGAGTCGTGGGTGAGATTCGCCAGGGCCTGTGGTTCTTCGAGCAGAGCTTCTGGAACGCAATTCCCGACCTCGAGCGTGCGCTCGCCGTTCGACTGGACGGCGCAGGTGGGGCGCTCCGGTTCGGCAGCTGGATTGGCGGCGATCTCGATGGCAACCCGAACGTCGGAGCGGAGACGATCGAAGACGCTCTCGAGCGTGCTCGACACCTTGCGCGCGCCCTCTACCGCGAGGAGCTGAGAGCACTCGGCGCAGCGTGGGGGATGTCGACGACCGTGATCGGCCCGGTCGCCGAACGAGCGGACAACGATGAGCCGTTTCGATCAATCCTCGTCGAGATCTGGGAGCGGCTCGGTGTCGACGGATATGCGACTGGCGCCGAGCTCGTGGCCGATCTGGACAACCTCGATGCGTTGCTCCGCGCCCACCGGGGCGAACGGGTGGCAAACGGGGGGCTCGCCGACCTTCGTGCACGCGCCCGAACGTTCGGGCTGCATCTCGCGAAGCTCGATGTTCGCGTGCATTCCTCTGCCGTCCACGCACCCGACGACCGGCTCCGCGCGACGCTTGCCGCTGCGTCACGCGCACAGGGACGCCACGGCCAGGGTGCCGTCGATCGGTTGATCGTGTCCATGACGCGGACAGCCGGCGATGTTCTCGATGCTGAGGCTCTCGCTCTCGAAGCGGGAGCGACACTTCGCGGCGTTCCACTGCTGGAGACGATCGCCGATCTTCGCGCAGCAGGCTCGCTCGTGGAGGAGATCCTCGACCGGAGCCCGCGCTCGAAGCTCGAGGTGATGGTGGGTTACTCCGACTCCGGCAAGGACGGCGGCTATCTCACGGCGCAGTGGGAGATCTATCGCGCCCAGGAGGAGCTTGCGCGAATTGCGGAGGCTCGCGGCGTCGAGCTGACGATCTTCCACGGCCGCGGCGGGTCTGCCGGGCGGGGAGGTGGCCCGACACACGCCGGCATCCTCGCGCAGCCGCGTGGCGCTGTGGACGGGAGGCTCAAGCTCACCGAGCAGGGCGAGACGATCGCATTCAAGTACGGACTTGCCGGCCTCGCAGAACGAAACCTCGAAGCAGCTGTTTCGGGGACACTGCTCACGATGTTCCCGGAGGTGGCGGGGCTCGAGCCGCCGAACCCCGGAGCGCGCGACACGATGGATGAGCTGGCCGGCGTTGCGCTCGCCACGTATCGGGGCCTCGTGTGGGACGATCCGGCGTTTCCTGCCTTCTTCCGCTGCTTCACACCCGTTGACGAGCTGGCCCTGCTCGAGATCGGCTCCCGGCCCGCGTCACGACCTGAAGCCGCCGCCGCGGGCGAGCTGGAAGCACTCCGTGCGATCCCTTGGGTCTTTGCGTGGACGCAGAACCGCTGCCTCTTGCCTGCGTGGTATGGATGTGGCTCGGCGTTCCACGCCTACGGCCTCGACGGTGAGCGGCTCGCCTGGCTGCGGCGGCTGTACAGCGAGTGGCCCTTCTTCCGCGCGCTCGTCGAGAACCTCGAGATGACCCTCGCCAAGTCAAGCCTCGAGATTGCCGAATCCTACGTCTCGCTCGTGCCGACGGGTGTTGATCGCGATCGGTTCTGGGCGGCGGTGTCAGCCGAGCATCGGCGGACGGTGGAGGCGGTGCTCGCGATCGTCGAGGCGGACGAATTGCTCGATCGTCATCCGGTCGTGCAGCGCTCGATCCGCCTGCGGAACCCGTACGTCGATCCGATGAACGCGATCCAGGTCGAGCTGCTCCGCGCGTGGCGTTTGGGCGACGAGGCGGCCAGGCGACCATTGCTTCGGTCGATCGCGGGGATCGCGGCTGCCCTGAGAAACACCGGTTGAACAAACGAGGGCCCGCTTCAGCAGGCCCTCGTTCAGTGCAGATCAAACAGGCCCCAGGCGAGGCCGAAGCCTCACCCATCGCTCGCGGCCAACGTCCTCTGCTTCTCTTGTGTTGGGCGCTCTTACGCCGCGAGCACGACGTCGCCCTCGGCCCGCACGACGTCCTTCAGCTGGTGCTGGAGGCGCGTCAGTGCGCGGGACTCGATCTGGCGTACGCGCTCGCGGGTAAGGCCGAGCTCCTTGCCGATCGCCTCGAGCGTCCACTGCTCGCCCGTGAAGCCGAACCGGAGCTCGAGCACGCGGCGGTCAGGCTCCTGCAGAGCCTCGACTGCGCGGCGCACTTCGAGCCGCTGCAGGGTCTCGTCTGCCTCGTCCGCTGGGTCGACAGCGCTGCGGTCGGCGAACAGGTCGCCGAGCTCGCCGTCGCCGTCCGAACCGACCGACTGGTTCAGGGACACCGAAGCATCCGCCGTCGAGAGCGCTTCCTCGATGTGCGACTCCTTCAGACCCGTCTCCTTGGCAAGCTCCTCGATCGTCGGCTCGCGCTCGAGCTTCACCTCGAGGCGCTGACGCGCCCGGGCGAGCTTCTGCTGCCGCTCCTGCACGTGCACCGGCACGCGGATCGTGGCGCCCTGATTCGAGATCGCCCGCTGGCAAGCCTGACGAATCCACCACGTGGCGTACGTGGAGAACTTGTAGCCCTTGCGCCAGTCGAACTTCTCGACAGCTCGGTTGAGTCCGATGACGCCGTCCTGGATCAGATCCAGGAACGGGACACCGTGCCCGCGGTACTTCTTCGCGATCGAGACGACGAGGCGGAGGTTCGCGTTGATCATGCGCTCCTTGGCCGTCTTGTCGCCGCGCTCGACGCGCTTTGCAAGGGCGACCTCCTCGGCGGCCGTCAGCAGCTTGTGCTTGCCGACATCCTGGAGGAACAGCTGGAGTGAGTCGGTCAGCACCTGGGACGTGTCTGCGGTCCACGAAGCCTCCTCCGCTGCCGCGACTGCGTCGGTCTCGTCGGCGTCATCGGCCGTGTCGAAGGGGATGGCGCGATCCGCCAGTGCCGCACGGACCTCCTCGACGGCGGTCTCGCTGAGATCCAGCTCGAGCGCAAGCGCCTCGAGCTCGGAGGTCTCGACGCGACCGCGCTCCTGCGCGTCGGTCAGGAAGGCATCAATTACAGGGATATCGATCGTGGTGGTCAGGGTGAATCCTTTCGCTCTGTAGTCGTCGTGCGCGCGCGTGCATGGAGCGCTTGTTTCATTCGGTAAGTCCCGTTGACATCGTCCACTTCGGTGCCCGCAGCGCGCGGCCCCGTCAAACGCGTTGCGGCGGGGAACGATATCGTCATAGTGTATAACGTTTCCCGGCCGTTGTAATTCCCTCAAAGTGGGACTTTTCCTTTACTTTACAACTCGGCCCCGGGGGTCGGCAGCTACAGTCCGCAGCCGTTGCGCGCCTGTTTCCCTCTGAAACGCGCGATTTCACGCGTATGACCGACCTTCTCGCCGGCCGCTACGAGCTCCGTGCCCGCATCGCCAGGGGCGGCATGGGGATTGTCTGGCGTGCCTACGACGGGCACCTGAAGCGCGATGTTGCCGTCAAGCTGCTTCACCCCTGGATCGCCGAGGACGCTGAACTCCGCCGCCGGTTCGCCCGCGAAGCCCAGGTTCTTGCTCCTCTCGAGCATGAGCACATCGTCCGGCTCTACGACTACGGCGAGGACGGCGAGGGGCCTTTCCTCGTCATGGAGTACGTCGACGGTGCGAGTCTCGGGGATGTGGCACGCGGCCGCGAATGGACATGGGATGAGGTCTCCGAGATCGCGCGACCGATCGCCTCGGCGCTCACGTACGCGCATGCGCGCGGCATCGTCCACCGCGATCTGACTCCGGGCAACATCCTGATCGAGAGGGCAACAGGCCGCGTCGTCGTCTCGGACTTCGGGCTCGCGCGCATCGCCCGGTCGTCGACCAGCGTGATGACGCAGGGCATGTTGCTCGGAACACCCGAGTACTGGTCGCCCGAGCAGGCGCGGGGGCTCGAGAGCGAGACGGCGACCGATCTCTACGCCCTCGGTTGCCTTCTCTTCTGGCTGCTTGCGGGTCGTACCCCCTTCGAAGGCGATGATCGCCTCGCCGTCGGGCTACGTCGCGCCCACGAGGCGGCCCCATCCCTCGCGACCTTCGTTCCGGACGCCCCGCGCGATGCGGTCGCGACGATCGATGCGCTGCTCTCTGTCGACCCGTCCGAGCGACCCACCGCCCTTGAGGTGCTCGACCTCCTGGGCGTCTCGCGGCCGTCGATTGCGGACGCGGCTGCCGTGGCGGGCGACGCGTCGAATCGCGGAACGGCCGTGTTCGGCGTAGCACCCGTGACCGTAGTTCTCGAGGCCCCGACGCGCCACGCAGCGAGGAAGCGGCGACGGGGTAGGCGGATGGTTGCCCTCGTTGTAGCGATCGCAGCGGCCGGCGCTCTGGCCTTCGTCGGCGCGACGATCGCGAACGCCGATCGCGTCGTGGATGTACCGCGCGTGACGGGCATGACGATGTCTCAGGCGCGGGTCGCCACGGCTGCCGCTACGCACGTCGACGTTGCGGACGCACCTCTCGTCGTGGGAGGACGGCTGTACTCCGAGTCCGTTCCCGACGGACGAATCGTCTCCCAGGTGCCGGCGGCGACCGAGCAAGTCGACCGTAGGTCGTTCGACCTCGTCGTCCGCGTCAGTCGCGGCACGGCGTTCGCCGAGGTGCCGGACGTCGAGGGGGCGGAGCAGCAGGCTGCAACAGCGGCCCTCCGCACGACTGGGTTTGCGATCCGCGTTCGCACCGAGGAGTCATGGGAGATACCCGAGGGGCGTGTCATCTCGAGCGATGTGGAAGCAGGCGCCGAGGCACGGCGCCCCGGTCCGATCGGAATCGTCGTCTCGAGCGGAGCACCACGTGCGCCTATCCCTGATGTCCGCGGCACCGATATCGATGACGCGACCGCGCGCCTCGACGGCAGCTTTGACACGGATGTTGTGACCGAGGGTTCGACGACGGTGGAGGCAGGTACCGTCCTGCGCCAGGAACCAGCCCCGGGAGCGCGGGCTGTCCTCGGCTCGACGGTGACACTCACCGTTGCCCGTGCGCTCGCATGGGAGACCGCGTGGTCGGAGAGCGGCTCCGGAGACTTCGACTCGCAGCCGTTCGAGGTGACAGTTCCTCAGGGCGACTGGCGGATCGTCGTCGAGCTCGATCCGCGGTATCTCATCTTCGGATCGGGCTCCGCGGCCGTCTCGTGGGAGGGGAACGGCTCGGGGCAGATCGCTCTGGACAGGGTCGGCTCGGACGAGGTTTCCCCGTTGAGCGGCGCCGGCACGTACACGGTCAAGGTGCGACCGCGCGGGAGCGTCAACTGGACAGTGCGGATCGAACAGCTCGGCTAGCGAGGCGGTCCCGCAGCGACAGACCGAACATGATCGCTGCGTGACACCCTCTCCGGTGCTGCGAGTAGTGGAGCGGCGTCTCACAACGATGCTGCTTCGGGTCAAACGTTGCGAGTTGCCGCACTAGGCGACCTGGCCGAGCGGGTCCGATTCCCGGAGGCACGAATCGTTCTCGCGCCCCCGGGAACCAGTGGTGGAGACAGCGCGGTTCAGACCCCGACGATGGTGATCGTGCGCTTCGCGCTCGAGCCGTTTCGCGTGTTGGCATCGATCGTGACCGTGTAGGTCTTCCCCTTGCGCACGGTCAAGCCCGTGACGCGGGAAGCGACGGTGCAGTCGATCGCGAGCGACGCTTCGGACTGTGAGAACGCGACGAGCTTGCCGCCGAGGGTCGTGCGCTTTGCGACACCGATCGTCTCACCGATCGGGTTCGTGGCACAAAACGAGCGGAGGTAGACCGTGACGGACGGGTTCTTCGTCCCACCCTTGATGCTGACCTTGCCGTTCACCGGGTTCAGTGGCTTCGCTGCCGCAGCCCACTTCGGCTGACCCGGTTTCTCACTTCCGCTGTCACGGTAGACCCCGCTCTGCCAGGGGCTTCCCTTCGAATCCTGGAGCACGAACCAGATGAACATCTGGACGCGGCGATCCTTCTTCGCGATGGCGATTGCCTGCGGGATGTACGTCGCCTGCTGTGCCTCCGTCACACCCTTTGGCTCGCCCGGCTTCGTCTCGTTGCCGTACTCGCTGATCCAGATCGGGATGTTCTTGCGCCCGAACCAGCTGTCGAGTGACGTCTCGAACTGCGGCAGCGATGTGAGCGCCACGTTCGGCCACTTCACCTTCTGCGTCGGCTTCTGGTTCACCGGCACCGGGTACGGATGATGCGCCCAGGCATCGAATTTGAGCTTCTTGTTCGCTTTCGCAACCATCTTGGCGAAGGTTCCCGGAGCGACTGCGTCGCTGACACCGGCCTTTGGCTTGTCCCGGCCGCTCGACGAGGTTTCGCCGACTGCGACCAGCGCCTTCGCGTTCCCCGCTTTGACTCCCGCGTAGCCCGCGGCCGCGAGCTTCGCGTACGCGGCGGGACTGACGATCGCACCTTTCGAGTTGAACTGGGGGCTGAGGAAGAGCCCGAGATTCGATTCGTTCCAGATCCCGAAGAACCGCACGAACGGGTAGCCGGCTGTGCGGCCTGAGTAGCGAGACGCGACGGCCTTGGCGAAGTTCTGGAAGTCTGCCATCGACGTTGGCAGGTAGTTGCGGCCCTTGTTGCCGTTCGCCCATTTCGGTGTGCCCCAGAGCGTGAGCAGGACCTCGGCGTTATTCGCCTGTGCGACGCGGACGAACTCGTCAAGGTCATCGAAGCGATAGGCGGCGTCGAACGGGTCTGCGGCGTTTGCGGGCTTCGTCGGGGCAATATCGGCCCAGGTGACGAGCGATCGCACGATCGAGGCGTTGTTCGTGGCAGTCGCGGTTTGCATCGCGGCCTGGCGATCGGCGTCGTAGCGAAGGATCGGGTCGTCGTGGAAGCCGACCCACATCCGGTCAGCGGATGCTGCGATCGGCGCGAGAACGGCTGCGGCGAGCACCGCAGCGATGAATGGGATATGACGCACGGGCTTCCTCCTTGGGAATTTGGTCTAGCGGAGAACCTAGCGAGGGGCTGTGAGGCATCTGTAAGAACGCACCCCGCTGTCACTGTTTCGACACACAACCGGCACACACCTGTGTGTGTTTCCTCCCTAGCGTAAGCGTCATCCACAAACGCACTCGAAGGAGGCAACATGGACACAGCAGTCGCACTCGTCGGCCCGTACGCAGCTCCCGCGCTCGCGTTCACGGGGGATCCCGCCCAGCAGGACGACGTCATCTGGTGGATCATCGTCGTGGGCTTCGCCTACGCGGTGGCCCTTGCCTGGGCAACGTGGTGCCGTCACGGCGGTGGTAGCGCCGAGATCTCGTTCGGCTGGACAGGATTCAAGGTTGTCTGTCGAAGCCGCTGAGCTCGGGGTCGCAGATGGGAGGACGGCCGAGGGTCGTCCTCCCATCGCGCCCTCACAGCCGGAACCGCTCGTTGTCCGGGGCGTCTCGAAGCGATTCGGAGCGTCCGTCGCTCTCGAGGAGGTCGACGTGATCGTTGGCCCGGGATCGATCGTCGGTCTTGTCGGGGCGAACGGCTCGGGAAAGACGACGCTTCTACGGTTGGCGGCCGGGCTGATCCGCATCGATTCCGGCTCGATCGTGGTCGCGGGCGCGCCCGCCGGCTCGCCCCCGGCCCGGGGCGCCGCTGCGCGTTTTGCCGACCAACACGCCGGGGTGGTCGAATTGACCCGGGGCGCGGTGGTGGGGGTCGCGCATGG
>JAJAZN010000306.1 GCA_026785685.1 Thermoleophilia bacterium | reverse complement strand
CCCGTCCGGTCTGCGTCATCAAGAAAGCGGCGACCGAGAAGGGCCTTGCCGAACTGGCCGAGCTCGTCGGCAAGAATGAGGTCGAGCACATCGTCGTCGGGCTCCCGCTCACGCTGAAGGGCGAGCATGGCAAGCAGGCTGCCGAGACCGAGCTCTTCGTCACGGCGTTACGGGCTCTCGTCTCCGTCCCGGTCGAGACGGCAGACGAGCGCTTCACGACAGCGCTCGCACAGCGCTTTGGCGGCAAGGCACCCGAAGATGCGGTCGCGGCGGCTCACCTTCTCCAGGGCTGGCTCGACGCCGAGGCCCGAAGATGAGACGGCTGGCTTTCGGCGTGGTGATCACGGCTGCGCTCCTCGTCGCCGGCTGCGGGGGCGACTCACCGCCGGCGGCCACGACGGAGGCCGCGCCGCCCGTCGAACGCCTCCGGATCATCTTCCCGGAAGGACTCAACGTGAGAGAGATGGGAGATCGTGTCGCCGCCGTGCGCAAGATCGCGATCGTGAAGCGCGGCGTGGCGCCGAAGCTGACGCGCAAGCGATACCTCGATGCGACGGCCCAGGCGAAGCCGCTGAAGCCGTTCCTCGAGGACTGGAAGCGCGGCTCGATGGAGGGGTTCCTCTTTCCAGCATTGTACGAGTTCACCCAGTTCACGAGCGGGAGAGAGCTCGTCTCCGACCAGCTGGCGGCTTTCCGCAAGGCGTTCGCCCGCGTCAACCTCTCGTCCGCTCGCTCGAAGAACCTGACGCCGTACGACGTGCTCAAGATCGCCTCCATGATCGAGAAGGAGACGGTGGCACCGGGTGAGCGGAGGCTCGTTTCGGCCGTGATCTACAACCGTTTGCGCAACGAGATGCCTCTCGGCATCGACGCGACGATCCGCTACGGCCTGGACATTCCGGGCACCGAATCGTTGACGAAGTCTGCAATCCGGAGCGACAATCCGTACAACAGTCGGCGTTTTCCGGGATTGCCGCCGACGCCGGTCGCGAACCCTGGTCTGGCGTCGATCCGGGCCGCCGCGCACCCGGCGAAGGTGGATTACCTCTACTACGTCCGCATCCCCGGCACGAAGCGCCACTTCTTCACGGCGAGCGAGAGCGAGTTCCTGCGCAAGGTGTGCAAGTTCGGCTATGCCTGCAGTTAGACGCTCTACCACCAATTGCTACGAAATGCTACAAGTGCTACACTTGGGTGGTGGACGCGATCATCAGTCAGCGGGAGTTGCGGAACGACTCGGCAGCGGTTCTCCGCGAAGTCCAGGCCGGGCGTCGGCTCACGGTCACGCGGAATGGGGTTCCCGTGGCGGAGCTGCGACCTGTTTCGGCGGGGCGGTTCGTTCCGCGTGCGGTGATCGCGGCCGCGATCGACCTCGGGCCTGCGATCGACGGCGACGCGTTCCTTGCAAGCCTCGACGCCATCGTCGATCAGGCGATCGATGGCTGAGTCGACGCGCGGGTTGCTCGATACATCCGTCGTTATCGACCTGACGTCAATCGATCCCGGCAGGCTTCCCGACGAGTCGGCCGTCGCGGCCATCACGCTCGCCGAGCTGGCAGCCGGGCCGCATGCCGCGAACGACCCGGACGAGGCAGCTCGCCGTCAGGATCGACTGCAGTGGGCGGCGGCGACCTGGGAGGCGCTCGCGTTCGACGCGGACGCAGCGCGGGCGTACGGCCGCGTCTTCGCCGCCGTGCGAGCGGCAGGTCAGAGTCATCGACCTCGCCTGGCCGGCCTTCTGGTTGCCGCGACTGCCGTCAGCAACGGGCTGCCGGTGTACACGAGAAACGCCGATGACTTCAGCGCGCTCGAGGGCCTCCTGGAGGTTGTCGCCGTCTGATGATCGAGATCCGCGGAACGACGACGCTCGTCGGACTGCTCGGCTGGCCGACCTCTCATTCGCTCTCGCCGCCGATGCAGAACGCCGGCTTCGCGGCTCTCGGCCTCGACTGGGCCTACGTGCCTCTGGCGACGCCACCGGAACTCCTTCGCGAAGCCGTTCGTGGTCTGATCGCGATGGGCTTCGCGGGAGCGAACGTGACGATCCCCCACAAGCAAGCGGTGATCGAGCTCTGCGACGAGCTCGACGACGTCGCGCGGGCGGCAGGTTCGGTCAACACGCTCCGCTTCGACGCTGGCTGCGTGCTCGGCTCGTCGACCGACGGCGACGCGGTGACGTCCCAGATCGATGCAGCGGGTCGCCGGGCGCTCGTGCTCGGCGCGGGTGGTGCGGCGCTTGCGGTGGTCGAGGCGCTCGAGCGTGCGGGGGCGGAGGTGACGATCTCGAGCCGTCGAGCGCCGGGTTGGCCGCCGTCCCCATCCGGCTACGACGTGCTCGTGAACGCGACGCCGGTGAAGGAGGCGCTCATCGTGGCTCCGCACGAGGGCATGCAGGGCGTCGATCTCACCTATCTCCCCGACGGGCGCGAGACGGCTCTCGTGACGGCTGCCCGGAGCGCAGGCTGCGAGGTCGTCGTGGATGGGCGCGACGTGCTCGTGTTCCAGGGTGCGGCGTCATTCGAGCGCTGGACGGACCTGCCCGCACCGCTCGTCGCGATGCGCGATGCCCTGCGCAACACGTAGGGCATCGGCGTATTCTGAGCCGTGACAACCACAGCCAGGGAGGCAGCAAAATGAGTCAGTACGAGATGATCGGGATCGGCTTCGGCGTCGTGATCTCCGCAGTCATCCTGCTCGCCGGCGTCGTCGTCGGCCGGCGTGGGCACTCATAGAACGAGCGACGAACGGGACACCCTCGGCGAACACGCGCCACCGTGACGGTCACACCCAGCAGGATCACCTGTCGCGGATCATCGGAAGTCTCGAGATCCGCGAGAGAGTGAACGACCTCGATGTTCCGAGGCGACGTATGGCGCCCATGACGGCCTTCGCCGGGACGCGGTCGACGAAGCCTGATCGGAGCGGGCCGAACAGCCGCTAACGATGCGCCTCGGCGGCTCGTTCGACTCTCGATCTGGCGTGATTTTCCGATGAGATGAACGATGCGGCGCATCTCTGCCATCGACGGGGTTCGCGGCCTTGCCGCAATGTCGGTTGTGGCCTACCACGTGTGGCTCACAGCAGGAGGAGGAGCCGGGCCGTTCGTGTCGAGGGGCTGGGCCGGGGTTCCGGTGTTCTTTGTGATCTCGGGATTCATCTTGTACCTGCCCTATGCCAGAGCGACATTCGGAGAAGCGCCGAGACAGTCTTCGCGTCCGGATGCGGCTTGCATCGAACGACCGTCGTTGCACATCGCGCGGAGACTCGACCGGGGCAGGAACTCCGAGAAACGCGCAGTCCGACCGAGCGCTCCTCCTCCTGTGCAGCATCTGGCTCCCGCGCGACACGTCGAGCATCCACGCGACGGCACCTGAATGCCCGGCGGCTTCGCAAACGAAGGATCGGGTCTCGTAATCACGCATCGACCGATGGCTGCAACCAGATCGTGCGATGCAAGCCCTGACACAATTCACGCCATTCGATGAGGAACCAACGTGCGTCGTGCCAGCCAGGCTCGGTTTGCGCAGCGGCGGGTACTGTTCAGAGCTATCCCGAGGAGGAAACAATGACCACGCTTGCGAACCGACCGAATACCGCACTCCTCGTCGTCGACGTGCAGAACGGCGTCATCGAGGGCGCGCACGAGTGCGACGCCGTCATCGCGAACGTGGGCAGCCTCGTCGAGAAGGCGCGGCGCGAAGGTGTCCCCGTCGTCTGGGTTCAGCACTCCGATGAGGGACTCGTCCACGCAAGCGACGCGTGGCGGGTCGTCCCCGCGTTGATTCCCCGTGACACGGAGCCACTGATCGACGGCCCCGAGTCCGGTAAACCGGGTACTCCACGACCCGCGTCACGCGTCGCGTAGGGTAGGCCGCATGAGCTTCGACGAGAACAGGCCGCCGGCCCAGGCGAACCCTACGGGGAGGTCGCTTCCCACGCACGGCCGCCATCAGGGCTCGACGAATGCCGCGCGTTCCGCCTTTGCGACGGTTGAAGGCCCGATCGAATCCGGCTCGCTCGTTACCCAGCGCTTCGAGCGCAACAGCGAGGGTCGCTTCGAGCGGCAGATCGCCGGGGAGCTGCTCCTCCGCACGGACGCGATCGTCGAGCGTGGCCGCGGCGGCGACACGATGAGGGTCGACGTTGCCGAGTTTGACGCACTCTGGACGCGGTATGACGACGGCGACTTCGGCTCCGGCGATGCGGCGCGCGCCCTGTATGAGCTCGACGTCGCGGGCGAGCAGGTGCCCGTCGCGCTCCTCGACGTCGACCGTGAGCAGCATCCCGAGATGACCCGGCCGACGCACGGCCCACAGCGCATCGTCCTCGCCTGACAACCGACTTGGCGACGGGGCAAGCGGCCGCCTGAACCGGGCTGGCGACTAGGCTTGCACCATGCCACTCGGCCTCGTCACCGCAGGTGAGTCGCACGGCCCCGCGCTCGTGGCCGTCCTTACCGGCCTGCCCGCAGGGCTGCTGCTCGAGAAGGCGTCGATCGACGCGGATCTGCGCCGCCGCCAGCTTGGGTACGGGCGCAGTCCGCGGCAGCAGCTCGAGACCGACACCGTCGAGATGCTCTCGGGTCTCAGGCAGGGGAAGACGCTCGGCACCCCGCTCACGCTCGTCGTCCGCAATCTCGATCACAAGAACTGGACGTGGGGGATGAGCCCCTTCGAGCCCGAAGGAGAGTCGCACGGGAAGGGCGTCAAGGTCGTGACGCTGCCCCGGCCGGGGCATGCCGATCTCGCCGGCGTCCTCAAGTACGGGCACCACGATGTGCGCGACTCGCTCGAGCGCGCAAGCGCGCGCCACACGGCGACCCACGTCGCCGCCGGGTCCGTCGCCAAGGCGTTTCTCGCGACGATCGGGATTTCCGTGGCGGGCCGCCCGCTCGAGGTGGGCGGTGCGAGCGGTGATGACGGGATGCGCGAGGCGACAGACGCAGCGCGCAAGGATCGCGACACGCTCGGCGGCGTCGTCGAGGTCGTCGTCGAGGGCTGCCCGCCGGGCCTTGGCTCGTATGCCGAGAAGGCGGATCGGCTCGACGCACGCCTTGCCTTCACGCTCATGGGTATCCAGGCCGTCAAGGGCGTGGAGATCGGTGACGGCTTCGCCCTGGCACGCGTCCGTGGCTCAGAGGCCCACGACGAGATCGACCCGGGGCTCGTGCGGCGCACGAATCACGCCGGCGGTCTCGAGGCAGGAATCACGAACGGTGAGCCGGTCATCGTCCGAGCCGCTATGAAGCCGCTCCCGACGCTGATGAAGCCTCTCGACTCCGTCGACCTCGAAACCGGAGAGGCCGCCCAGGCGCTCGTCGAGCGCAGCGACGTCCAGGCCGTCGAGGCGCTCGCTGTCGTCGCCGAGGCAGCCGTCGCCTGGGAGATCGCCGTGAGCGCCCGGGACAAGTTCGGCGGCGACGCAATCGTCGATTTCGTCGCAGCACACCGCGCCTACCTCGAGCGCATCCGGTGGCCCCGAACGCTCTGAGCCGCCACCTCGCGCTCACCGGCTTCATGGGCGCGGGCAAGTCGACGATGGGCGCGCAAGTCGCTCGGCGTCTCGGTCGGCACTTCATCGACCTCGACCGCGAGATCGAGGCGCGCGCGGGAAGCACGATCGCGGAGCTCTTTGTCCGCGACGGTGAGGCTTCGTTCAGAGCGCTCGAGGAGTCCGTGGCCGCATCGGTTCTGGGCGCAGCGGAGCCCGCGGTGATCGCGCTCGGCGGCGGCTCCGTCCTTTCGGGTGAGACACGAGAGCGTCTGTGTGGCTGTGCGTTCACCGTCCTGCTCGACGTCGATCTGGAGACCGCCTGGCAGCGTGCGTCACGCAGCGCGCGGCCACTGGCCTCCGACGAGCACTCGTTCCGTGCCCTGTTTCAGGAACGCATCCCGATCTACGAGGAGACCGCAGACGGGCATGCCCGCGACCTCGACGGAGTCGTGCTCGCAGCTGCCGGCATCGATGTCGGGATCGGAGCGATCGAACTTCTCGGTGAGCTCGTGCCGGGAGACGGGCCAATCGAGATCGTTGCCGACGCGACCGTGGCCGGCATCCACGGTGTCACCGCCCAGCTCTCCCTCGGAGCGCGCGACATCGCGACGCACGAAGTGCCCGCAGGCGAGCCGGCCAAGGTGATCGGAGTGCTTGACAACCTCTGGCGGTCACTTCGGATCGGGCGGGACGGGACGATCGTCGCGCTCGGCGGGGGGTGCACGACCGACGTCGCGGGATTCGCCGCCGCAACCTGGATGCGAGGCGTTCCCTGGGCTGCCGTGCCGACGACGCTCGTGGGGCAGGTCGACGCGGCCATCGGGGGGAAGACGGCGGTCGATCTCCCGGGCGGCAAGAACCTCGTCGGCTGCTTCCACTGGCCGGCGCGGGTCGTGATCGACCCGGGCACGCTCGAGACGCTCCCCGAGGCGGAGATGAGGAACGGGATGGCGGAGGTCGTGAAGACGGGACTCCTCATGGGGAGCCCGGTGTGGGAGCAGCCCCTTGCCGAGCTCGTTCGCCGCTGCGCTTCCTTCAAGGCCGGCGTGTGTCTCGGCGATCCGCACGATCGGGGGCCGCGAAACCAGCTGAACCTCGGACACACATTTGCCCACGCGCTCGAAGCGGCCGCCGGCTATGACCTCCCACACGGCCAGGCAGTCGCGCTCGGGCTGCTCGCTGCGTTGCGTCTGTCGGGAAACGACGAAGCCTTGGCATCCGTCCAGAGCGAACTCGACCCACGGCCGGTCAAGCTCGACCGTGACGCGGCCTGGGCTGCCCTCGCCCGCGACAAGAAGTCCGTCGGCGGCGTACCAAGGCTCGTGCTCCTCGAGCGCAACGGCCAGCCGACCTGGGGCAACGAAGTCGGCGGGGCCGAGATACGTGCGGCGCTCGACAGCCTCATCTGCGACTAGGTGAATCAATCATCTAGAGTCGCGGCGTGCGCATCGACGTTCTCAACGGAGTGAACCTCAACCTGCTCGGTCGGCGTGATCAGGCGACCTACGGCGACCAGTCGATCCAGGACCTGGAGACGCAGGTGTACGCCTGGGCGCGCGACCTCGACCTGCAGGTTCGCTGCAGACAGACGAACCACGAAGGCGAGTACGTCGGATTTCTCCACCAGGCACTCGGAACGGCTGACGGCCTCATCGTCAATCCCGGCGCCTGGACGCACTACTCCTGGGCGATCCATGACGCACTCCAACCATTCACCGTCCCCTTCGTCGAGGTCCACCTCTCCAACATCGACGAACGCGAGGAGTGGCGCCGGCATTCGGTCCTCACAGGTCTCGGTGGGATGCGGGTCGTCGGCAAGGGCTTCGAGGGGTATCGAGAGGCCCTCGGCATGCTCGCAGAGCGCCGCCCATGAGCCGCGTCGCGCGTCTTGCTGCGTCGCTCAGCGAGCCGCTCCTCGTCACCGACGGAGTCAACGTCAAGTACCAGCTGGGGTTTCAGAGCTCCAACTGCGCCGTCCTCGTCGAGCCGGACGGAAAGGCAACTCTGTACACGGACTTCCGGTACCTCGAGGCAGCGAAGGCGGTAGCCGACGTCGAGGTCGTCCAGACCCGCCGCGATGTCGCCGGAGCCCTTTCCGAGTTGCTCGCGGGTCGGCGCATTGGGTTCGAGGCATCGCGGATCTCCTACGCCCACTGGCAGATGCTGGGAGCGGGAGGAGCCGAACTCGTCGCGACGCGCGGGCTTGTGGAAGCCTTCCGACTCGTCAAGGACGACGCCGAAATAGACGCCATTTCCCGAGCGTCGGCGATCTCGGACGAGCTGTATGCGGCGCTCTCCCAGGAGCAGTTCACCGGGCGCACGGAGAAGGAGCTTGCCTGGTGGATCGAGCGGACGTTCCGAGAGCTGGGTGCAGACGCGCTCGCCTTCGAGCCGATCGTCGCATCCGGGCTGAACGGCGCCTCTCCTCACGCGCATCCCGGTGACACGGTTGTCCACGGGGGCGTTCTCGTGACGATCGACATGGGGTGCACCGTCGATGGATACTGCTCGGACTGCACGCGCACGTTCGCCGTCGGAGAGGTCTCCCAGCAGCTCGTAGAGATCTACGAGCTGGTTGCGCGGGCGCAGCTCGACGGGCTCGCCGCTGTTTCGGCCGGCGAGAGCGGCGTCGACGTCGATGCGGCGTCGCGCACGGCCATTGCCGCGGCAGGAATGGCCGAGTATTACGGGCATGGCCTCGGTCACGGCCTCGGGATGGAAGTCCACGAAGCGCCGGTGCTCCGGCCGGAGTCGTCCGACGTGCTTGCGCCGCGGAATCTCGTCACGGTCGAGCCCGGTCTCTACCTTCCGGGCGTCGGCGGCTGCAGGATCGAGGATCTGGTCGTCGTCACGGAAACGGGCTGCGAGATCCTGACCTCCTTCACGAAGAAGATGCTTACCGTCGGATAGGCACGGCAGCGTGCCTCGCGCGTCGCGGCGACAGGTATCGTGCGCCGCCGTATGGCCGACATCATCAGCACGAATCAGTTCAAGACGGGCATGCACATCGAGCATCGCGGCTCGATGTGGAGGATCGTCGACTTCCAGCACGTCAAGCCCGGCAAGGGTGGCGCGTTCGTGCGTACGAAGCTGAAGAACCTCGAGACCGGCGCCGTGATCGACGATACGTTCCGCGCCGGCGAGAAGTTCGCGCGTGTGCACACGGAGACGAAGAACGTTCAGTTCCTCTACGACGATGGCACCGACGCTCACTTCATGGACGAGCAGACGTACGAGCAGATAGCGTTGCCGCGGTCGGAGGTCGAGGTCGAGCTCACCTACATCCTGCCTTCTTCGATTGTGCAGATCCTCGCCGTCAACGGGAAGCCCACGTCGATCCAGCTGCCTTCATCGGTCGAGCTGGCGGTCGCGGAGACGGAGCCAGGTGTGAAGGGCGACACGGTCTCGAACGTGACGAAGCCTGCGACGCTCGAGACGGGCGCCGTCGTTGCGGTGCCGCTGTTCGTCAACGTCGGTGATCGGATCAAGGTCGACCCGACCGAGGCGCGCTACATCTCCCGCGCGTAAAAAGAACGGCGGCGAAGCCGCTGAACCTCTGGGGGGAGGCTTCAGCCTCTCCTCTGGGTTTGACCTCGCGGCACGGTAAGGTCCTCTCTCGAGATGCCACAGATCGTCGACACAACGATTCGCCTGCTCTCGCAGGAGCCGCTCGCCGGCAAGCTACCGACCGGTGAGGTCTTACGTATCGCCGAGATTCTCGACCAGGCCGGATTCGCCTATCTCGAGGTCTCGGGTGGTGGTGTCTTCGACTCTGCGGTGCGGCGCGCGGTCGAGAGCCCGTGGGAGCGAATCCGCGCGATCGACGTGCGCACGACGACGCCGCTCGGGCTCGCGTTGCGGGGCCGCTTCCTCGTCGGCTCGAAGCCGGTCTCCGAGGACATCGTCCGGCGCTTCATCGCCTGCGCCTCAGACAACGGAATCGACGTCTTCAGACTCCACGACCCGCTCAACGACGTCTCCAACCTCAAGGAAGCGGGGGAGGCGATCGTCGGTGCCGGCAAGGAGTTCCATGTCGGCCTCGTCTACAGCGCCGGGCGTACGGGCGAGATCGACGCGCTCGTCGAGCGGTCGAAGCACATTCCCGCGCTCGGAGCGACGCGCGTGATCATCAACGACCCGACCGACGCGCTCATCCCACACCTCACCGAGGAGCTCATCGAGCGGATCGGCGACGCGACGGGACTCCCGGTCGGGCTTTTCGTGCAAGGTGCCGCAGGTACCGGGTTGCTGAACGCAGTGGTCGCAACCCGCGTCGGCGCCGACCTGATCGCGACTGCCGTCTACCCGCTCGCGCTGACGCTGCACCGGGTGTCCGGTGAGTCGCTGGTCGACGCGCTTCACGGGCTCGGGCGCGACACAGGCGTCGATACGGCATACCTGTGGGCGGCGGCGGATCTGATCGACGAGCACATCGGGGACGAGCCGGTTGCGCCCGTCGCCCCGCGGATCGCCGTTCGTGCAGCAGAGTACGACCTCCCGGCCGGGCTCGTTGCGGCTCTCGACGTTCACCTCCGCGCCCACGCGGCCGGCGACCGGCTGCTCGACACGTTGTCCGAAGTCGTCCGCATCCGGGCAGAGTCCGGATGGCCGCCGCTCGCAGCGCCGATCGGCCAGATTCTCGCCTCCCAGGCGCTCCTCAACATCCTTTCCGCGCGACGCTACGGAACGGTTCTCGATGAATTCCGGCTGCTGATCGAGGGCAGCTACGGAGCCACACCTGCCGCCATCGAGGAGTCGGT
>JAJAZN010000305.1 GCA_026785685.1 Thermoleophilia bacterium | reverse complement strand
GGCTAAAGCCAGCCACCAGCTTCCCCAATCATCATTGCGAAGCGAAGAGGCTCGCGGGCGAGCCCCTTCAGGATCAGGCGAAGCCTGCAGAAAAATCGGAAGGTCTAGCGGAACGGGTTTCAGCGATACGCTCTCCCATCACGGAAACCCCGGCGACCGGCTATAAAGCCAGCCACCAGCTTCCCCAATCATCATTGCGAAGCGAAGAGGCTCGCGGGCGAGCCCCTTCAGGATCAGGCGAAGCCTGCAGAAAAATCGGAAGGTCTAGCGGAGCGAGTTTCAGCGATATGCTCTTTCATCGCGGAAACTCGCCCCGCTAGACCTTCAAAAAGCGGCGCAAGGTCATGCCGGAACCGAGGGCTCCGACGCCGAGTCCGACGGCGATCAGCGCGAGAGCGGTGAGGCCGAACGAGAGTGCCTGCACGTCGTCTGTTGTATCGATGTGACCGAGGATCGCGGGGAGCGCGACCTGCTTGCCGATGAAGAGCAGGAACACGGCGGCAATCGAGCCGACGAGCCCGCATAACAGCCCCTCGAGCATGAACGGGCCGCGGACGAACCAGTTGGTTGCGCCGACGAGTTTCATCACCTCGATCTCGCGGCGTCGCGAGAAGATGGAAAGCCGGATCGTGTTCGCGATCAGGATCACCGACGCGATCAACAGCACGACGACCATGACGACGAACACGTACGAGATCCACTTGCCGACCTGGAGAATGCGTTTCGACGTCTGCTGCCCGTCCTTGACCTTCTCGACGCCGACGAACTTCTGGTTACGGAGATTCACGGCGATGACCTTGACATCGTTGGCGTTCGCCGGAGTGATCTCGAAGGCGGCGGGAAGCGGATTGGACGGAAGGTTCGCGGTGAGCTGCGGGTACTTCTTCTTCATGCGCCTGAGCGCCTCGGTCTTCGAGACGAACTGGTACTCCTTGACCGCTCCCGCCGTCTGCTGCTTGGCGAGATAGCCTCCGACGGCGTTGACCTGCTTCGGGGTAACGCCGTCGACGAAGAAGACCTGCACCTGCAACTCGGACTTGACGTGATTCGACCACGAGACCACCCAGCTGCCGAGCGCGATCGAGAGCCCGAGGAGGAGCATCCCGATCAGCACCGTCATCGTCGCGGCGATCGAGGTGGAGAGGTTCGCGCCGATCGAGCGGACGGCCTCGGAGAAGACGAGCTTGAAGCGGGTCATTCGGTCTCGTACCCCCCACGCCGCTCGTCGCGCATAAGCTTGCCCTGGTCGAGCGCGATCACGCGCTTGCGCATCTTGTCGACCATTTCGCGGTCGTGGGTGACCATGAGGATCGTCGTGCCCGCCGTGTTGATGCGATGGAGAAGCTGCATGATCCCGACGGACGTGTCCGGGTCGAGGTTGCCCGTGGGCTCGTCGCAAATCAGGAGCGGCGGGTGGTTGACGACCGCGCGGGCGATCGACACCCGCTGCTGCTCACCACCCGAGAGCTCCTCGGGCTTGGAGCTCATCTTGTGGGACAGCCCAACGAGATTCAGCACCTCTGGCACCTTGCGACGGATCGAGGCGACCGGCTCGCCCTGTACGCGGAGCGCGTAGGCGACGTTCTCGGACGCCGTGCGATTGGGGAGGAGCTTGAAATCCTGGAAGACGCAGCCGACGTTCCGGCGGAGCATTGGCACCCGTGAGTGCTTCAACCGCCCCAGATCGCGGCCACCGACGAGAATTCGACCCGACGTCGGCTCCATCTCCTTCAGCAGCAGCCGGATAATCGTCGACTTGCCGGAGCCAGATGCGCCGACGACGAAGACGAACTCTCCTTTGTCGATAACGAGCGAGACGCCGTCGAGCGCCGTCACGTTGTGCTCGTAGACCTTACGGACGTCCTCGAGCACGATCATCGAGGAGCCGCTCACGGCAGCGGCGCCGACGACGCCATCCGCGTATGCGGGCGAGGGATCGGCGGGAGCCGTCACGGGGGCTGTCAGCTGAAGATCGTCCTGCACCGGATCACGAGAAGAAGAGGGCCGCGGAGGCCGCTCCGGGTCGGATTGAGCCTTCAGTGTAGCTGACATGGTCTATACGACCTTTCCGGCGGCCTTCGCGAGGAGGTACGCACGCACGAAGCCGTCGAGCGCGCCGTCGAGCACGCCCTGGGCGTTCCCCGCCTCGAAATCGGTGCGGTGATCCTTCACCATCTGGTACGGATGTAACACGTAGGAGCGAATTTGACTTCCGAAGCCGATGTCCTGCGTCGCTCCCCGCTCGCGGGCGATCTCTGCCTCGCGTTGCTCCTCCTGAAGCTCGACCAGACGCGACTTGAGGATCCGCATCGCCGTGGCCTTGTTGGACGTCTGCGATCGCTCGTTCTGGCACTGCACGACGATGCCCGTTGGAACGTGCGTCAACCTGACGGCCGAATCGGTCTTGTTGACGTGCTGGCCGCCGGCCCCACTCGCGCGGTAGGTGTCGACGCGGAGATCGCTCTCGTCGATCTCGACGTCCTCGTCATCCGGCAGCAGCGGTGCAACGACGACCTGCGCAAATGCCGTATGACGGCGGTGAGCCGAGTCGAAGGGCGACTGGCGTACGAGGCGGTGGACGCCTCGCTCCGCCTTGTAGGCACCGTACGCGTTCTCTCCCTTCACGGTCATCGTGACGGACTTGAGCCCCGCTTCCTCGCCGGGACTCGCCTCGACAAGCGACGTCTGGTAGCCGCGGTCGGACGACCAGCGCAGGTACATCCGCAGCATCATCTCGGCCCAGTCCTGCGCGTCCGTCCCCCCCGTGCCGGCGTTGATCGAGACGACCGCGTCGCCCGCGTCGTAGGTGCCGTTGAAGAGCGCGTCCTCCTGCAGGCGCGAGAGCTCGGCCGAAATCGGCGCGAGCTGCGCTCTCAACTCGTCCTCGAGTGAGGAGTCCATCTCGAAGAGCTCCGCAGCCTCCTCGACCTCGCCGCTGAGGCGCGCGTAGGTATCGAGTCGCCGCGTTACCCGGGCGTGCTCGGTCGAAATCCGGGCGGCCTGCTGCTGGTCGTCCCAGAAGCCCGGGGCGCCCATCGCTGTTTCGAGTTCCGCTTGCCGGGCCGTCAGCTGAACGGGGTCAAAGGTACTCACGAACCCAGTCAAGCTGGGCTCCGAGCTCCTCGAGCAGATGCGTGAGAGGTTGATTCTCCTGATCGGCCACGGGTCGATCCTAGCTGTGGCGTCGCAGATCAGGGCTCGCGAAAGCATCTCGCTGCCTCTCCAGGACGTCCCGCAGGATCGCACAGCAACCGATCCACGCGAGACCGACGGCAAACCCCGCGGCGACGTCCGAGACGAAGTGGACGTTGAGGAGAACGCGACTTGCTCCGATCGAGAGCGCGAGGGCTCCCGCCG